>JACRMS010000021.1 GCA_016214845.1 Nitrospirota bacterium
ATCGCTGGAACAAAATGGGGAATACAGCAATATTTGAAAATGGACCGTATTGAGGAATTGGTAAGGGAATCAGAAGCAGCTTGAAAACATGAAATCAGATTCAGGTCATCAGAGAAAGTGCGAAAGATTCTTGACACTATCTTGTAATTTGTAAATAGACCATACTGAAGGCGACATGAAATCAGATTCAGGTCATCAGAGAAAGTGCGAATAATTCTTGACACTATCCGAAAAATCCTTGACACCAATCAAAATCTATAATTATTCTACTTTATATTTATTTACCTGATTGCGGAGATTGTTTAAATAAAAGTCAATATTAGAATCAGTAAGTAAATACTTATCATTTGTAAGAGATTGAATAATAAAACTATTAATAGAATGAGAATAGTGAGTAAGATCCGTATAACTATCCAAACTATGAGTGATATCTTTTTCAGATTGAAAGTCGTATATTTTAATATTCTTAAGTTCCTTAGTTGATTCAAAAATGTACTTCTTAAACATGAACGCATCTTCAAGCCACCCTTTTTCTTCAATGTCTTTCCAGGCTAAGATTGAATAAGGGGGGAAAAAAACAATGAAGTGCATTTTCGGATTGTTCTGAACAAGAGATAGAAGATTAAAGTCAAAGCTTTTCTTTAAAGTATCAAATTTATAATTTTCAGATTTATAATCCGTATTGAAGTTTTCTTTTCTTGATTCCCACTCTTTAAGTACTTGTTTTTTTGAAAACTCAAGGTTTGCATGCCAGGAAAACGCTTCGTTTAAATCCGTACTGCGACTCCCGGTACTGTTTGCGTACAGTATTCTTGCACTTTGATACAATAGATTTCTGATATCCGATAAATACTTGAAATCATCAATCAATCCGTCCTCATACAAGTAAACCGGAAAATTTGAAACTCTGTGAAATTTCGATGGTGTGCCGGAAAATGAAAATATGTCTAATCCATAAATAATAGTCTTTGCCTTTTTTTGCTTGATTGCATAACTCATTAACAGGTTAAACTCATGAGCAGTTCCGCCGGCCAAAGGTACTTTCAGAGAATCCGTCTTTAAAATTGAATCGACTTCATTTTTTACAATATTCTGAACCATCGAGGTCCCGGTCACGATACAGTCGTATTCATAGTTTTTAATAAGTCCGCCGATTATATATCTTGCTTTATCATTATCATAAGAAACCCTGTAAAAACCCGCCTTGCGAAAATGTTGAAAAGGATCAACAATAAAATTTATTAGATTTATGGCAATAAACATTAAGCAGGTTATTAGAAATATATTTAGCAGGTTCTTTTTATAAGGCCCCATATTTCATCCTAAAAATTGACGTAAACAAATGTAGATGATTTAGATAAATGAATTATCCCGAGTATCAGCAGAAAAGACACAATAATTTGAGTACGAAAATTAGGTTTGTAACTTATCACCAATTCATTAGAATTTTTTGAAGAACATAAAACTATTATTGAGACAACCACCAGGAAAAAAAATTTATTGTCCATGCTTACTTTTTCAAATCCGCTCATTCCGGTCATTCCCTTTAAGACCCTCACGGCATCTTCCCACTTGTTTGCTCTGAAAAAAACCCATGTATAGTTAATGAAGATAAAAGTAATTAACCAGGCCAATACCCTATTAATCTCAAAGCCTGCTTTCTGCCAGATTCTATGTACGGTCATTGCAATCCCATGCATAGCTCCCCATATTACAAACATCCAGCTTGCTCCATGCCAGAGACCACCAATCAGAAAAACCGTGATGAAGTTAATATAAGTCCTAAAATTACTGGTCCTGTTACCCCCTAAAGGGATATATATTTGGTCCCTCAAGAAACTTGTTAACGTGATATGCCACCTTCTCCAAAAATCCTGAATGTTGATGGCCTGGTAGGGAGAATTAAAATTAAAAGGCAATCGAATATTAAACATCATTGCAATTCCCAAAGCCATATCAGTATACCCGGAGAAATCAAAATAAATTTGCAGTGTATAGCTTAAGCTGGTAATCCAGGCATAGAAAAAAGGCAACTGCACCGAACTATCAAAACCTGGATTCGCATATGTGGCAAATGTATCAGCTAATATAACTTTTTTAACCAACCCTATTGAGAACAAAAAAATCCCTGATGAAATATGCTTATAATCTAAAAGCTTTGCCCTCAAGTTATTAAATTGCGGCAGCATTTCTCTATGATGTATGATAGGTCCGGCCAGAAGACGAGGAAAAAAAGTTATAAAAACAGTAAAATCAAGAAAGCTTCTTTCGGTTACTTCTCCTCTGTAAGCGTCAACTAAATAAGCAATTTGAGTAAAAGTAAAAAAACTGATTCCCATCGGCAATGCTATCTGCAGCAAGTCAAGACGTGCACCGAAAAAAACGTTAATATTTGAAATTATAAAGTCGGCATATTTAAAATAACCGAGCAGGGCGATATTCGTAACGATACCAAACAACAACAATAATTTTCTATTTTTTCTATTATTGCCTTCATTTGACAGAGCAATCCCGACCCGATAGTTAAGAAATACTGAGAAGAGAATCAGCGGCACATAGTAAATATTCCACAGGGAATAAAATAATAAATTAGCTAACAGAATCCACACCTTCCCTGCAAGCAATAATCTCTTATAATTCAGATAAAAATAAAGCGTCAGAGTAACAGGAAGGAATAAAAAAATGAACCCGTAAGAATTAAAAGATATTTGTTGGAGGGCTGTTAAAGAAGAAAATGATTCGTACATTCTGTATATCGAGCACGATTATTTTTAATTATAGTATTTTTTTAAAAAACTGATCTTTTCTATTTTCTGCATTTTTATAATAGCATTTCTTTAATTTTGTATTTTAAAATTGTGAAATTTGTGCCGACGAATGCGTGCTTTTTGCCGTCGATCACGGTTTTGTTGCCAACAGAGGAGATTGTATGTAAGCCATCCGGATATGGACCGCTTCTGAAGGGTTCAAGAACTTTTATCTGTTCCTCTTTATATTCATAGGGAGTGAGTTCAAGGACCCTGTTAATTATAATGCGTTTGCCATAGTACTCGGAATTATCCTGAGATGGACGGTATAAGTTACCTTCAATAACAAAAGGGGTACCTGCCGGACGGGCTGACCTAATATCAACTTTTACCGGATTAGCCGCATGCGGCCTCCATGGCCCCGTGAGGGCTTCAGCATACCATATGCAAAGATTATCATATTCATTTATTTCTTTATCCGAAGCCATAAGCCACCAGAAATTTTCATGATAAAATACAGTGCTGTCGATTGCAGCAAAATTCGGAATAAGAGTAACAGCCTTTATCCATCTTTCAGGAAACTGCAGAGCTTTATATAGGGCAACCTCACCGCTTTGCGCTATCTCCGGGATACAGTAGACCTCATTTTTATATTCCAGTAAATACGGATACGACATATGAAAAGGAGCATCGATTACTATCTGAGGATGAGAATCAGAATCTCCGTTTATATTTATCATGGAAATGCAACCCTTGGAATATCTATAGTTGTATTCTTCAAAAAGAATAGTCATCACGTTGCCGCGGCATACAGCAAAGGGGTCTGCAAAAAATAAATTTTTGGAGGGAGCCGGCAGCCAGCGGACGTGAAGTCCTGATTCCTGCCGGATAAAATCGCTTATTGAATTATCTGCAATTCCGATGTTCCATTGTTCGTAATAGCAAATGAAGTTATAAAACCTGCGAAAAAAATATTTTATGGTCTTCAGGAAAAACAAAACCATCTGTATATTACTGGGGGCATAATATATTTGGGCCGACGTCTTGGAGGGTTCGGCTTCAAGATAGTCAGCCTTGCCGTTATATATATCTATACATATTTGGGCAGGCCATCCCGTACTCCTGAACAGCGCTTCATCAAGGTTATCGACATACGAAGTCTTAATCGTTTTGAAAAAACCTTTTTTGAGCACAATGCCTCCGTCTAATCTGTCAGTAAGTCTCTGTAACATTGCCCCGGTTACATTATCGTCTTTGTAAATTTCCCAGAAACATGGAGGGGCGCCACGGTAGTTTGCTTCGTCATCATGATGAAACGACCAGACACCATAACGGGCAGCATGCAAAATTCCGCCGCGGATAATATTGAAACCAAACCTCAGAATAAAATCCAGGTCATGCCTCTTTACCTGAGAAATATCAGATTCGTTGAAATATTGAGAAAATTTGCCCTTTCTTATTACCCTGCAATGTATGGCAGGCACATGCGACAGGGCAGCGGAAAGATCAACAGATTTTAAAGCATTTGATCGCCTGTTAACAAAAAAGAAACTGTATAGGCTCCAGATTTTTGTCAATTTTTTCAATTTGCTCCATTTTATTAAACTGGCCCCGTGATCATCATCTATTATCAGCAGTCCCAGTTCAACATTCTCCATCTTCATCAATTTTTCCAAACACTGTGCTTCCCATGCCGAGAGCTTAGTCCCGTTACACATAATTCCAAAACGTATCGATCGTTGCGTTCCCTTTCCTGCTCCATTCATAAGAGTAATAACCCTGACCCTTTAATCACAGTAAACAATTGCTTCATGATTGTTTTAAACGTCGCCATTAATTGATTCTTTCACCAAGCACGGTAATCTTCACAACACTTTTATCCGCTTCCGTTTCGACTTTTAATTCCGATATATTTGTATAAGCCCCGCCCCGATTGATAGCAACGATCTCTATATTATTATTGGGATATTTTAAGTTTAACCATGACTTAATAGGATAATCATTTAAATAAGAAACAGTATGTACCCTTGGAATTTTGTCCTTTGGAGAAGAAATAGCCTGTGGGAGATTATATACATATATGGTAGCATTATCAGGCAGCTTCTCTACTATGCTGGAAAGCTTATCAAAAAACATTACATATAAATTAGATGCAATTTCCCACTCTCTATATTTCTTCACAAGGGGAGAATATATAAAAAAAGAAATTAACATGCTTGCTATTATCACAGAACTTACCGCCTTAGAGAGACTGTTCAGTTCTTTCTTTCCGGCCTTTTGAATCATCGATTGAAGGTTCCCGACAAAAACAACAGACAGGATAGCGCTGAAAGGAATCACAGAACTATAAATATTAGGATGGGTAAATGTCAGAGTTGATGAATAAATACCAAGAGTAAGCAATAACCAGATTAAGCAAAACCCTGTGAGCCTGCCATGTGCTGAGTTAATAAGGAAGCTGCTCAGATTATTACGCTGATGGGCTATCATTAAACAAATTAAGGAAAGAATAAACAAAGTGGAAAACAAAAGCCTTAAAATAAACTCCCCATTATTCTCGAAAGGTAAAATATAGCTGCCTTCAATGGCACCGGTGAGTAGATTTAGTTTTCCAAGAAGATAATCTTCGTTCATGAGGTGCTTAGTGTAGGGGGCAATGACGGGGGAAGCTGATATTATGGTTAATGATAATATTGCCAGTATCGCAAACGATATTTTAACGGCCTTGATTACTCCCTTACAGTTATGATTCTCTGTCCCGAATATTCTCTTTTTATAGGACAACAGAAAACAAAATAGAAATAACAGGGCGATTAGAGAAGAAACTCTATATCTGAGTATATTGAATAACGAGTTGAAGATCAGGAAATCCAAGGGATACAGTAAATCCGAGACATAAGTTGCAATTATCTTGAAGATTGTCAGGATTGTCTTAGACATTCCAGCTGATTGATTAAATAATGTATGGTGTCCTCCTAAACCATGCAAGACATAAGTCCGCCAGAGAAGGTATATAAAAGTCAGAAGAAAAAAAGGTACGCATTTTTTTATTGTATGAACTAACCTGCTCTGCAATGATTTATTTAAAGAAAAAATCATCAAATAGGCAAAAACCAAAGGTAAAAATATAATTGCTATCTCCTTGCTTCCAAGCGCTATTGTATAGGAAAGCATAGAGGCAAACAAGAACATCTTCCTGTCTGATATAGAGTGAAGATATTTTAAAAATAAAAAGAAGGAAAGAATGATAAATAACGTTGCTATAGTGTCTTGCCTTCTGGCGATTCCCGGAACGACTTCAACAAGAATAGGATGGGTAGTGAAAATAACAGCAGCCAGCCACGCCTTAAATTGTTCACCCTTTGTCAAAAACCGTATCAGGAAAAAAACAAGAATAGAGACTAATATGTGTGTGATCAGATCGGTCAAGTGATAACCGAAGGGATTTAGTCCCCATATAAAATAATCCAGGCTATAAGATAATGTTGCCACAGGTCGATAATATTTTGCTAATTCCACAAATTTAGTGTTGCTCATTAGCGGTTCGGTAAGGACCTTGATAAAATCATGAGCTGATTGAATCCGGCTTGTCTCAATTAACGTCAAGGAATCAGTAGTTGTAAAAAAATAATCAAGTATGTAACTATAAGTTAGAAGGGTAATCAAGACAATTGAGATTATTATTATGGCAGTGACAAGTCGATGATGAAGAATTTTGTATATTTCCATTAATAGCAGCAGAATTTTATCACACGCTTAAAATATTATCAAAACGGGGTCTTATTATTGCATCGCACAAGTGAAGAACCGTCAGTCCCTAAGCGTTTATCTTCTGTGGACGTTTTTCGGGGCATCACTATTGCCGGAATGATTCTTGTAAATAACCAGGGCAGCCCCCACAATATTTATTATCATCTGAGACATGCAAAGTGGGATAAGTGGTCGCTTGCTGACCTTGTTTTCCCCTTCTTTTTGTTTATTGTCGGAGTGGCCATACCATTATCCCTGTCCAAGCGTTCAGGGGGGGAAGAAAACAATAGAAAACCCCTGCTCAATATAATAAGACGTACTATAATTCTCTTCGGACTCGGACTCTTCATCAACAGTTTCCCTTTTTTTTCTATTTCAGATATTCGTATTCCGGGTGTTCTCCAGCGTATTGCTTTGTGTTATTTCTTTTCATCGCTCATAGTTCTAAATTTAAAAATAAAAGGACAGGCAATTACTGCGGTTTTTCTATTAACTTTTTACTGGGTGCTTATGAAATTTGTTCCAGTTCCCGGTTATGGAGCCGGTGTCCTCACTTCTGCGGGGAATTTAGCTGCTTATATCGATAACCTCCTTATGCGCGGTCATATGTTAGAACCTACATGGGACCCTGAAGGATTACTTAGTACTGTCCCAGCTATCGCTACGACAATAGCCGGCGTCCTGGCGGGTCACTTGTTATGCTCATCATGGGGCCATATGAAAAAAATAACTTTACTTTTGAGTTCCGGCATTGCTGGATTGCTGGCAGGATTGGTTATGGATGCATGGTTCCCAATTAATAAAAACCTTTGGAGTCCTTCGTTTGTTATCTTTACAGCAGGTTTTGCCTCAATTTCCCTTTGTGCATGCTACTGGCTTATTGAGGTGAAAGGTTCCCTAAGATGGGGGCTGCCTTTTATAGTTTACGGTAAAAATGCTATTGTAGTGTATGTACTTTCCAGTATCTTTGAGCAGCTTACACATGTGTGGACACTAACCCAATCTGATGGTTCCGCGATAAAATTGAAGGATTATATTTTCGAGAAACTCTTTTCTTCCTGGGCCAGCCCTGTCAACGCATCGCTCGTTTATTCAATATCTTATGTTTTACTCTGGATGGGATTCGCGGCAATTTTGTACCGCAAAAGAATTTTTATTAAGATTTAGCCAAATATCTCAACACACAGTCAAAAAGGAGATAATGGAATGAGTGAAAAAAAATCGAAATCGAAATATTTGTTATACAGTGCAATCAACTTTTTCGTACCGCTTATTTTACTACTCCTTGTATTGGAGCTGTCTGCACGCATTGTCTACTTCCAGCAGAAAAGTGAATATAAGCTGGGAGTATTCTACGGTATTGAGAAAATCAGGAATAAGATAACCGATCTTTCAATATCAAAAGTCAATGATATAAAGTCCAAAGAAGATATTAAAATGAAAAAAGTAGTTGAAGATATGGGTTTTACAGACATTATTAAGAAAAGAGGATTTAAATACGTAAAATACAATTTGGTGCTCAGGTTATATTCAGAAGAAGGAACAGATTTATTAAAAGAATATGAAAAGCAATACGAAGACAGTTTTAAAGCCTTAGTTAATGAAGCGCATAAAATACATTCTAAGCTGATAGTGCTCTATCCCCCTATGTATAGTAAATACACTGATGACTTAAATATTAAAGATTTTGAAAAGTTCAGCAAGAATCGCAGAGAAGTTAACCGTAAATTTTATAATGAATTAACCCGGAAATATAATGTTGATTACTTAGACTTAACCGAAGAAATTACGAAATATCCAGATAACTGGGTGACCCTGCTGCCGGAAGATATTCATTTGTCAAGGTTTGGAAATCAGGTTGTTGAAAAAGAAATCGCTGCGTATATTGATAAATTTTACGACACTTATCGAAGCGATGTAACTTTTCAGAACCGGCCCGAGATACTCGGGTATTATAGACCCAATCTGAATGAAACTTATGAAATCATACCGGATATGCCATTTCATTTTAGAACAAATAAACAAGGTCTTAGAATTGATTACGATCTCACCTCTCCCAAAAAACAGCAAAGGATATTAATCCTGGGAGATTCTTATACCTATGGTCCTCATTTAGCAAGCCGCGATGCATATCCGAACCTGTTAGACAGAAGATATAAGGATAAGGAAATTATAAATGCCGGAGTTGGCGGATTTTCAATTACAGGCGAGGCCTCATTATTATTGGAAAAAGCAAAGTATATGGAACCGGATATTATAATCTTGCAAGTGCTTGATAATGATTTAGAAGGTTTCTTTTTTATTGTAAAGGACGAATTCAATGAATTACAAAACTTAACGTTGTCTCCTTTAGAAAGAGACTATATGAAAAAAGTAAGGGATTCATTGACCGAGGGCGTTAGAGGTCAGCTTTATTAATTCATAAATAGTTGCATATTTGTCATGTAGAAGTATCTTTGGGGTGCTGTAATTTACCACCGATAATCCTTCAGAATTCAAAACTACCTCCACCGTGTCTTTTGCCTTGTGATTTACATATACAAATAAGCGCCTGGCTGACTTTGGATCTGGCATCGCAGGCAGCTTATGTAGCGCAAAGTAATAATCAAAATTAAAATCCAGCCAATCACCAATAAACAAAACCCTGTCCCCTGGTACGATATTGTTCTTTAGAAAAATAGCCGTATAATCAGGGTCCTTTAGTGTCCCTTTTCTTTCATAATACGCTTCTTTTCTTGCCTGAACTTCACTCAATCCCAGTGACAATACAAGAATAATAGACAATATACTAAGCACTACCGACCTGATATTCCTGTATTTCGGCTCTATAAATCTTGCCAGAAAATAGTATATACCGGAAGAAGCTAATCCTAAATATAGCGGCAGCAAAAACAGCCAGACTCTTGTAAAAGGAATTACACGTTGAATTAATAACACAGGAATGAGCCAGAGAACTGATGCTATTATCGGTATACGATGTACGCTCAGTCGGCTGTGGAAAAACAATGAAATAAAGAACCCACTTACCAAAAGGAAGCTTATAAGAAAAGGTATCCCTTCGTTCCACTCTTTCCAGGTAGAAACAATAATCGGTGGAAGTTTTGATATAAAAATTGACCAATCTTTTGGAACAGCATTATAAGTGAATATCAGTGACTTTAATCCAGAGACAATAATTACAGGAGAATATAAAATAGAAGTTAGAACAAAAGTAATAATTACAGAAATAAATAAATTTATTAATAATGTCCTCTGATTTAACTTTGTATCTTTCAATATACCTGACAGTAACAACCAAATTATTACTATTCCATATGGATACAGCATGATCGGGATCGTATAAAAACCAAGGGCAGAAATAATCGCAAATAACAGCCATAAAAACAAATTATCATTTTGCTTTAAGTATGCTGCAATTACAATAATAAGCAGGAAAAAAAGAACCAGCAAACTGTATCCTCGTGCAGCAATGGAAAAATAGATAAGAGGGTCGGAAGTTGCAACAAATGCTGCTGTTAAAAGAGCGGCATACTTGTTGTAAAAACTGCGGACGAATAAATAAGAAGCCGGAACTAAAAGTATTCCCGCTATAAGCGCAGGCAGACGAATCGCCCAAGGCTGTATGCCAAATATCCTATACGATATATGGGCTAAGAGTGTATGAAAAATGTGATTGTTTGCAATAGGATAATTTGTAAGCCCATAACTTAACGGATTCAAGATAAACATGGAAGTGCTTACACCCTCATCGTATTCCATAATTTTAAAAAAGACGAGATATATCCTGATAGCAGCCGCTATAAGAATGATAGCAAGGAGACTGTATATATGTACTCTATCTCCTTCTTTCATTTCATCCTTGAAATTCTGGATCATTTCATCTTTGAAAGAAGAAAAAGATATTAATACATTAGAGAAAGGATGCATAAAAAGGTATCGTTATTGCAATAATATTTTTGGAAATGACCTATTAATTATAGGCAAGCAAATTATAATTATCAATAACTGATAATGCCAGCAAAATAAAATCTAAGGACGATTACCTGAAAAAGAATGCGCTCATAAAATAAGCTTGCTGGTTAATTAGCATTAAGTCCTATGAGCCAAAATAATTAAAGAGTGCTGGATATAGATTATTATGAGGTAATCTAAAATCTTACTCGTTTCTTACAAGAAGTGAAAAAGAGCCGATTGTTTGCCTGATTTCGTAGTGTTCCATTATATACTCATTTAATACAGGCGCCCATGTTTTACGTTTTTGCATTTCTAACGTTAACTCCGCAATTATAACTCTTACGTTTTTTTCTTCTATCAGTCTTATTACCTCTCTCTGTCTTTCTTCCGATTTCAGGTACTCCCCGATAAAGGCGAACTTTTCAAGAGGCTGACGACCTGTTACAAAAAGGTAAAGCTGGTAAGAGCCCGGAAAAGTAAATATATATTCATTTTCCTTTGTCAAATCTTTTATAACATCCGTTATCTTATGAAAGTTATCAGCATACTTATTTGTAGTATAAACATGCAATCTGGAATCAGACATATAAACAGGGTTTGTAAATCTTATGAAAAAAGAACCATTTATAAATACATCAGGGATAATACAGCTAAAAAGAATAAAAGGTACAAGTATGAAATTTAATCCACCGAGTGATGCTAAGTGCATCATTCGAAGTTTTTTAAGATAGCTACTTTTATTGTTGAAATACCTTGCAATGAGGTATACGTCAATGATTAATACAGGAGACAAAATCATGCCTATGCGGCCAACCCCGGGATACATAACAACCTGATTTAAACTCATGCACCCAAATAAAAGGACAATTAAAAGCTTTTTATCTTTTGCATTAAAATGCCAGCCCTCCCTTTTTATTATAATGAGAACTATACTTATGAAAACAAATAAATACAGGACGAACGGTAAAAATGCTCCGATATATTTTTGAATCGCTATCAAATTCAATGAAAATATTTGACTTACAGGGGGAAGATCAAAGTATAAGCTTTTCATGGCAGCAGAATACCCAAAAGTTTGTCGATATGCTTCATTTAGAGCAGAGTTTGAAAAGAGATATAACATCAATGGAATAAATCCAGCTATGACACCATAGCTAAGGTAAAAGAAATTTGTTGGACTCATCATTATCTTGGATGAATCAATTATCTTGCCTTCCAGTGATATAGATTTCAAAAATTCCACAATGACAGCCGCTATAAGAAAAAAACCGAACAAATCAACTCTAAATACCAATGTGACAATTGACGCTATTCCACAAATAAAATAAAATATCCTGCTTTTTGATGAAACCATTTTTATAAGAATAAAAATGTCCAGAAGCAGAAAAAAAACAAAAAAGCTTTTGTGTAAGACCCCTGGAACAAACCAAAGCAGTAATGGCAAAATACAAGCTATCCTGCGTGAAACAAATTCGGTACCAATCAAATAAATAATAAGACAGTTTAATGCACGCAGAATACTCCATCCAACCATGGCAGATGAAAGTGACACCCCGAACAGTTTGAAGAACATAGCAGTATAAATGTATATCCCAGGCGTATAGAGTATGCTGAAATCCCTGTAGAAAACTTCTCCCTTTAAAAACTTTTCAGCACCTACCGCTATCATCCCCCAATCACCTTCTATAACACCATATTGGGCATAGCCAAGATAATAGAAAAGCGACATGATGAAGATCGCCAAGGAAGAATAAATTTCTTTTTTGATATCCCTATCTTCTGTCATCAGAAAAATTTCCTAATTTAATTTTAATAATTGTACGCTATCAACTGTCAGACAAAAAGTTGATGATTAATGGATAAAAGAAAATAGAATGTTTCTGAAAACTTTCGTAAGCAAGGAACGCTGCATAACGAATGAGAATAAGCTGAAAAAAACGCTGAAAAAAAACACTTTCTATGTTCTCATGGTTTCTGATGAATTAAATTAATATGATGAGCCGCATCGTTTGTAACATAAGACGATAAGAAGATGCTTGACAATAATCTATGCCCTTCCTCATTCCAGTGTATATCGCCAGGGATAAAATATTTTGCTACAGTAAGCTGATTCTCTTTCTCACTGTTATTTGATCTTATAAAGTAAGGGAAATAATTAAGAAATTTTACATTATGCTTTAAAGACCAATCTTTCCAGAAAGAGACATGGATATTATTTAAATCATTACTTAATACTTGGTCAGGCCATGGATAAATTGCAATGGTCATTTTTATATTACGCTTCTCCAACAAGTCATACAGCATATTCATATATTTTTCCATACTTCTCAGGCCATTAGCATATCCATGGCGATAATACATGCTTAAACCGCTCTCCCCATTTACGCTGTTTTCTAATAGAAATGCCGGCTTCGGGGGAGATAATCTTTTTTCTTCATCCGTGGCGGAGGATAATAAGCTTTTGACTTTATTTTTCATATAAAACAGGAAAATACTATTATTTTTAATTAAACTACCTAATGTCATATTTGCTTCTTTGGGCATTGAATCGATTCTATTATCGGGTTCCCCTTTGATATTACCATCATTCCCTAATTTATATGATAGTTCATTGCCTGCATCACCAAAGTCAATAAAAACAACTAACTCATCAAACTTTAATCCGACTTCTTCAAGTAAATATTTGGTTTTTCTCCAATAAATAATAGGGCTGTATGAAGCAACTCCTGCGTTAAGAACCTCAATTCCTTTTTTTGATAGTTCGGTAGAGATCAACCCAACGAATGTGTTTGGATATTCTATTCCATTACCTTCTGTAAACGAATCACCAATAAATAATATCCGTTTGCTTTCAGAATTAATAGATATTTTCTTGGCAGATCCATTCTTGAAGCCAAGTGAATCCGTAAAAACGCGGTAAGTTATGTTGCCCCAACTAGCATTATCAACCGACTTATTCTTTGCCAGGTCATGATGATATATTTCCGAGTAAATTCTGAAAGATTTCTCCGCAGCTATTTTATTCTGAATGTTTCTTTCGTACCACGGATATCCAAAGATTATCTTATATGTTTTTGCGATTGTAACATCTAAAACAAAACAACTAATTACGACAAAAAATAAAACGGTTTTTTTAGGATGTCTCAAAAAGAAATTGCTTTCTGCTTTACCGTTCATTATTAATAAAGTACCACCCTAATAGACTATTATACATACCATCTGATTATCAAACGATATTTTATTCAGAAAGTACATCAAATTGAACGTAAGATAACACAACAAGATATTTTATAAATTCAATTTATTCAAGTTAGATATTTTATTTTACTTTAGTGCAAATCTCAATGCTTTCTTTTGAATTATTCCGATAGTATGACAAAAAGTTTTCGGCGATTAATTTATGCCCTGCCTCATTCCAGTGCACATCTCCCTGAATAAACATTTTTTCTAAAAGTAAAATATTATCGCTTTCTCTATTATCCAACTTTATAAAACAAGGAAAATAATTCAGAAAACCAACGCTTCTTTTTTTTGCCCAATCTTTCCAGAAAATCACTTGAATTGAGTCCAAATCATTATTTACTATTTGATCCGGCCATGGATAAATGGCAATAGTCAATTTAATTTTATGCTGCCTTAACAAGTTATCTAACGAATCCATATAAAAAGCAGCAATGTCTAATCCGCCTTTTCCATATTCCCTGAACGTGTCAGCGTCTACCGTCCACAGGCTTCTCTGCTTATGGAGGCCATATTTGTTTTCATAATGTTGCTGTTTTTGTGTAGTATCAAGAGAAGGCAAAATAAAATCATATATTTCACTTAAAATAAAATATACTATCAAAGAATTATTCCTTATAATATTTTTAACTAATTGCTTTTCACCATTTTTATCCTCATCAGTTCTTTTATGTTCTTTATCTATTGCGGTATTTTGTTCGGATGATTTGGAGTAGGAAATTTCGTCTCCGATATCTGAGATATCAATGAACACAATCAATTCATCAAATTTCAAGCCGACATCCTCAATAAGATATTTTATCTTTTTCCAATAGAGACTGGGACAGTATGAACATACGCCAGCATTTAGAACTTCAATACCTTGATGTGATAAATCATTTGAAATTACTCCTGCAAATGTATTTTGATACTCTACCCCGAGTCCTTCAGTAAACGAATCTCCAATAAAAACGATTCTGTGATTATTAGATTTCAAGGGCGTATCAATTGCATCTTTATTTCTAAAGCCTAACGAATCAGTTAAAATTGAATATCTTCTGTTTCCCCAAATCGCGTTCTTTACCGAAATTTTTTTCTTGAGATCATGGTGATAAATGCCCGATTTAGTCCTGCAAGTTTTCTCAATACGTTCCGCCTCTTTCTCTGCTCGTTGATAAAAAGGATACCCGAAAATAACCTTGTATACATTCGCAGATGTAACGTCAAGAGACATAATAACTAAAATTATTGCAACAATAATTGTTGCCTTAGGATTTTTTTCAAAGAAATTTTCGTTTCTTATATTCATCTTCGTCTCTTACTTCAAGCAAGGAATTATTGAAAAACAAAGGTATCGTTCTGAATTTAATAAAAAAACCCGGAAGTTAAAGTACTGCAAATTCAAGATCATAGATTTCAACTTAAAAAACAGTGCTATATTTTCTTATAGGCACAACTGACCGTCAATATTAAGAAATTATTAATATTCACTAAGAACTGGTGTATTCAATGATTGATCTTTGAAGAATTATAATTGTTTGGAGTATAAATAAGGTCCGGTCTCGTCCTGGTCCCTGTCACAGGGAAAAAAACCTCTTCATCCTTAAATATCTTCTCACTCAAAGTATAATATTTTCTAAAACCGGGTAAGCCACAAGTTTCAACGGAATCAAGAATAACCGCTCCGAACTTTCTTTCTCTCATTGTTTTCTCAATGTCATCAAGCATCTGTGCTTTAATATCTGCATGCTTTTCATTCGTTGTAAAGTATACATCTCTAGCTCCCATTATATTTGCATAACTTTTCTTGCCTGCAAGCACTGAAATATATCCATGATTAAAGACAAAGATTTCTCCTTTTATCTGTGATAGTTGTTTTATAAGCTCTTTTCCTGCTTCTAAATCTCTGCTTGTGGGGATTTGAGTTAAGGGATTATAAACAAGACTGGCTGAACAAAACTGTACTATACAAACAAGATATATTAGGGTTTTCATTAAACTTCTTTTATCAAAAGATATCGTCTGACTTATTTCCAACAACTTATTTAGTCCTAATCCAAATAGAATAGATATAAAAGCATAAGTCGGAAACAATACATTGGTAAACCCTATCCGATAACGTGAATACCATGATGCTGTAACAGTTCCCAATAACGCTAAAAAATAAAAGAAGAAAATCTTTCTCTTTGATTCAGTTAACAAAGAAAACAAGTAAAATATACCTATAGAAAATGCTATGCCCACAGGCATAATAATATCTTTTGGCCAAAAAGAAAGCAGAACTTTATTATCGACGGGCGTTGTCCTTGGGAGTTCAAAAACATAAAAATTAAACCACCCGTCATAATAATAATTCAGGAAAAAACTCCCAAATCCAACTATCAGAACAATGGGAGCTATGAAAGACAGCGCTAAGCGTTTATTAAAAAAAATACAATAGACCATAATTGGTAACGAAATGACCAAGGCTGTTTGTTTAGTCAGAAACGCAAGAGAAATTACTGCCCCAGCAATAAAGTAGTATTTTTCCGATTCATTAAATCTAACTATATATAATGATGTTAATAAGAGGAACAGAAATAGCGAGTCTACCCTGCCGATGTCGAAGTGCGACCCTGTCAGATAAAATGTTGCGTAAAACAGACAGGAAGCAATAAGGCCGGAATATTTGTCGCCGGACTCCCGTTTAACCATTAGATAAATAATCAAAAAAGACCCCAAAGATGAAGTGAAGGATATCAATCTAAGAGGCAAGAAACCAATGCCAATAATCCTGGATAATAAAGCTGACAAGTAGAAAAATAACGGGGTATATATAGATGGAACAAATTCGATGGACGGCTTAACATAATATTTATAACCAGAGAGTATCCTGTTTACATGATCTACATAAGCTCCTTCCAGCCATATTAATTCAAAAGGATACCTTATGCGGAAAAAAACTACAATCAGGTAGAGTGCGGCATATGACACTGCGCCTGCCAGCAAAACCCATTTAAGGAACTTGGGTATCTGATCAAGAAAATAATTTTTCATAGTTATAGATTATTATTGTCGTGCAAATAGTTATAAATAATATTTGCGGTAAATTCATGGCCCTTTATATTAAAATGCATTTCACCATTTTTGGGGAAATATCTGTCTTCAGGATGTTTCTTCATCTCATTCAATAAATTAATATATCTGATGTTATTACTCTCCAAATACTCAGATAATTCTCTGAAGAAATCTCGCCTTATGCCAAAAGTACCATTCAGGATTTCTTTGTTTTCATCCAGTTCTTTAAAATAAAAGGGCAGAAAATAATCCGGGTCAACTTGGAAATTAGTCGGTATCATTAAGACGATGAACTCACTATTGATGTCCTTAGCTATTTTATTCATTCCCAAAACAAGATCTCTGAAATACTTTTCCCGCTCGCCAAGGGGCGGAACATGTTGATCCATAATTTCATAATATGCATTATACTTCTGCCTAAAACGATATACATCATCGCCAAAGATTTGAGGAAACATCGCGACTGAATATCCAGGCGGGATTTTATAAGTCTTGGATGGGTTTATCTTACCGTAAAAATATTTATAAACTTTTTCAGTTAACTTTCCTAATGCGATGAAAAATTGACTTTCCCTCAGCACAGGTATTTTATAAACATATTCGTAACCGACTGTTTCTGTAGCCATTACAAAATCATCATTTTCCCTCCTTCTGCCATATTGGTCCACGTATGTTCCGAGTTTTTTACCCGTATCTAACTTCAGTGGCAATCCGCTGCTATCAAGTATCCAGTTATTCCTGTTTATATTCAGATCATTTCCGATATAAAAACCTAAAATTATAATATCAGGCTTGAACTTTATTCCTTCATTTCTTAACCATACATATTCTTCATCAGCATTATATCCTGGAAATCCTGCGTTAATTACTTCATATTTTGATCCATCTTCCTTTAATAATTGCTTTAATATGGAGGGATATGCATCCCCACTTTCCACAAATAAACCAAATGTATAAGAATCACCTATTATTAAAATTCTTTTCTTGTCTTTCGGCTTATCATAAGTGACTTCTTGATCATCCCTTAATCCAAGATTATTAGTTTTAACCGTTACATATTTACCTGGAAATTCGTTCGACGGATACTTTCCTGTGTAATTTTTTTTTAATTCAACCTTATTAAAGTCCGAAGGTGCCCACATATCACTGACGAGTTCCAGAAACTCCGAATACGTTTTTTGCGGTCTTGTTACCCGCACGGCAATTTCTCCAAACATAAATAATATGCTAAAAAGCACTATAAAACTAACAACAGAGAAAAATATATTTTTGCTATTTGTCATTGATTAACTTCCTCATGCCTAAAGTTTATTATAAAACAACCAGTTTAAAAATTATCACCAGAAGTATCCTCCGAATGTTTGCATAATAATGGTTTGCGTGCCGGCTGCTTTAATAAGAAAGATGAGCAAAGGCTCCTCAATATTGCTTAACGGCAGCAGAAAGAAAGGATACATAAATAATAATATTCTTGCTCCTTCCCCTGTATATAAACCTCCGATCAGGAAGAAAAGAAGTATCGGAATAATGCCAGCAAAAAACATTGAAATGACATCATTACGCAGATCAAATACCCGCAAATTCAAGAATGACGGACGAAACAATACTGCGGCAATGCCAAATGATAAAAATACAGCAAGCATAGTTATATTCTCTAACCGTGTCATAAAATACTTTAGAGGATAGTTGAATATGCTTTTGGGCTCAAGGCTTGCAGCTGTCATAAAAGCCTGTACATGGCTGTATTCACAAAAATGTTTCAATAAGAACTGAATGCATAACATTATTATCAAACTTATAAATAAGACCAAGAAAACTCTACAATTTTTATTTATTAAGACTTCTCTTAATGCAACCAAACCAGCCGCTGCCACCAAAAATAACGCGAGAAAAGTTAATAAATTGGCAAACACTATGCCAGATGCAAACAGCGTTAACCCTGTTATGGAAAACCCGCGCTTCATAATCATAATTAACCCTAAAAGGAACATCGCGCCCATGGTGGCAATAACCCCGTCTAAACTTACCGCACTGTAAATATTATATGCTGGAATAACAGAGAACAGAAAAGCGAATTGAACAGCATTCCGTCTTGATAGACCAAGCTCTCTCATAATTTGAAAAATTAATATTACCGACAGACTTGACAAGAAAACAAAAGAACATGCTAAAACCGGAAGGCTGTTATTTGAGATTTTAAGAATGAAATAATGGAGCAATATCGCGAAGGGCGGGTGTGTCCTTGTATGATGCAGCAAGTGGGGCTGCTGTATATTAAAACTGCTAAGCCATTCCTTCCAATCAGTAATTTTAATTGCCTCGTGGAAATATTGCTGGTAATACGGGATCCCCTGATAGTAGAAAGGTGCATCAAAGGGGCTGTAAAAAGCTTCTTCTACACCACCTTGTGCAAGATTCCCCAACACAACCAGCATCAGGCCGGTTATCCACACTTCCAGCACATTGAATCGCTCGCTATATTTTAACGATATCAAAAAAACAGCTAAAAATAATATAGTGTATGGCAGGCCGAAGAAATGAACCCTTGGACCATAAAATTCAGAAAAAGGGAAAATATCCGGAGTTCCGGTGTTCAGCCCTGCTGTTTTCATCATAAAATTAATAAAAGCCGCCATTATCCAGCCTGCAATTAATACAAGCATTGTACCGGCAGGACGACTTATAAGGTCCTTTGTATATTCTGGAAATTTGGAGATTACAATGCCGATTAACATCAAAAGACATCCGATGAGAAAAGAAAACCACCTTAAGTTGTGAAGAGTCGCACTTCTTTCATCTGAAAGCGGATGATGCGTTAAATAATGAACGAGAAATTCGGGAGTGATTATGACAGCACCCGCTATCCCGGTCATCCCGATTATTAGAAGAACTAAGTATATACGTTTCATTCGTAACATATTATTGCTCTTGGGGTAATTCAGGAGGGAATTCCATAAACGTCAGGCCGTTCTAAAATCTTTTAGTAACCACAAATACAGCTTTTTGTCTTATAAGCAAAAAAGATCGCATATGCAATAAACTTACAAAAACTCTCTAATCACAAGGTATTCTACTCGTTAAAGTGTTCATCAATAGGTATTGGAACAGCATTAAAGTTTTCTTGAAGCGCCTTTGAGACAGGATGGTTAATATCTGCGATGACATATAATCTGTTGCTTCTCCAATCATCATTTTTGAAGTATCTATATTTTCGACAAATTGTTGGATGATCTTTGCAAAAGGCAACGAACCTCTTGTTGATATTTATCGCATTGAAGATAAAAACATCAAAGGGGGCGGAGAAAGAATAATTATAATCTGTTCTTCCGCATACTCCGCCAGCTTCCGGTGTGCAGAAAGTATCTCCATATTTCGCATTATGAATGTCCATGAGCCCAAACAAATCTCTTACATAAACATGAACACCGGCATAATAAGGCATTATACCGGCCCGGTCGGTAAGCAATGTGGTTTGCACAGGCATATTTCGCAATAGGATGCCGAATTGTTGAAGATATAAGTCTTGTTTGAAGCCGTGTTTCTTTATAAGCTCTATTGGTTTGAGAAAGAAACCTATCCACAAGAATATCATTACAGATAAGGTAAATGTCAAAGCAACTTTCTTCCGTATTGAATCCTTCCAATACCTGCACATTAATAAATCCACAGACCATCCTACAAAAATGAGCAATAAAGGTAATATGGGTATCAAGTGACGATGAAATAAAAAAATATCACCGCCTGCCCAGATCGAAACAAAAGCATCTGCGGCTATGAGAAAGGCAATTAGCCAGAGAAGAGAGTCTTTTTTGTCTTTATTTATAAAAAGCAGAATATATGGAATCCATGCTCCTAAATAAAGGAGAGGAGCTTCATATTTAAACCCGCTGCTTATTACCCAGATAAAATCCTTCAACGCCTTAGCGTCTCCGGTAAAAAGAAATTTCTTTATAGAATATGTCGCAAATCCCTTGGCTTGAACTGTTGCCGGTAGAATTTCCTTATAAACAATATACCTGGCAGAAAAAACAAGGACCGTCAGGCCGATAAATATGAGCGTGACCGCAAACAATTGTTTAGGAATTTTTTTCTCTTCCAAAAAAACAAAATAAATGAAAATGCCAAGCAGTATGATTGCATAAAGCGGCCCCTCAGCTCTTGTAACATTCAGAAGGAACAAAGACGGGATGATTATAAAATAATTATTCGTACTCTTGCTCTTATAAAAAGAGATTACCGAAAACAATAATACTAATGAAAACAGTAAAGTATCCATCCCCGAAACACCATACAAATAAACTCCATAAGACAGAATATACGCTAATAAAAGCACAGTTCTTGTTATGAGGGGTTTGGAGAACGAAACTAATCCACAAATATAATTCATCATGAAAAGACATGCAATACCTATGAATAAATTCAGAATGGGAGCCAAGCTGATAAGGTTGAAGGAAAAGAAACTGCCAAGAGCCAAGATTACCGTCCATAGAAGGCTTGAATATCCCTCAACATATTCACCGATGTTAAATACAGGCCCATAACCATTTGCCCAGTTCTCGGCATATCTGTAAAAAATATAAGAGTCGTCCAGGTTAATTATTCCCTGTACGCTATATATGAATAAGTAGATAAAAATAAAAAAAGCTACCGAAGGAATTGCATACCAAAAAGAATTTATATTTTTTGATTTACTTCCATACATTATCAATAATTTCCTTTATTAACTCCGTTTCTTTATAGAATCTTATAGAAGCGGCAAAAAATGTTTTTTCATATTGATCTTGCTCGATATCTTTAGTTTCTCAAACAAAGTTCGACTGTTAATTTATTGAAGCATTGTCCAGTGGCACATAAATATATTCGGGCCTCGTTTCAGTGCCAGTTACAGGAATAAAAACCTTTTCGTCATCAAAAATACGTTCTCTCTTAACATAATACTTGTCCATATCATATGGGTACCATGGCTCAAATGAATCAATAATAATAGCTGAAAATTTTTTTTCTCTCACGGCCTCTTTTATTTCATCAATAAGTCTTGCTTTTATTTGGGAGTGTTTCTTACTCCATGTAGTTAGAACGTCTCTCATTCCCATCTGATTTGCATAGCTTTTCTTGCCTGCCAAGATAGGAAGATAACCATGAAACGGGCTGTAGACCTCACCGTCTATTTGCGCCATTTTTTCTATAAACAACTTCCCTGCCTCCAAATCCATTTCTGTGGGGATCTGACTAAAGGGATTATAGATAAGGGAACCGAATTGAAATATGCAAATCAAGTAGATTACGGAATGAGCTATATTTAGCTTAACTGAAGATAAGGCCTTGCTGGTTTCAAATAATTGATTCACTCCAAGACCAAACAAAACAGAGACGGTCGCATAGGCGGGAAACATTACATTAAAATAACCGCCTCCGCGTAAACGGGAATACCATGATGCCAAAAGCATTCCTGTCGCAACCAGGCAGTAAAAGATAAAAGTCTTTCTATCTGTTTTTCTGCTCTCGGTCAAAAGGTAAACACTCGCTACAGCTAATGCCGCAAAAAACGGCGATATAATGTCCTTTGTCCAAAAGCTTGCGAGATATCTCGTGAATATCGGGGTCGTTCTCGGCAGTTCAAAGACATAGAAATTAAACCAGCCATCATACTTGTAATTTAAGAATATGCTGCCTAACCCGATGAAAACAGCCAGGGTAGTTATAAAATAAACTGCACAGCGTCTATTTGTGAGAAGGACACATAGTGTAACGGGTAAAGAAATGGCAAGCGCTGTTTGCTTTGTATAAAAAGAAAGCGCCATCAGCACGCCGGATAAAATATACGCGCTTGCCGATTTACCGAACTTGAGAATATACAGAGACGATAAACAAAAAAACAGGAAAAGTGAATCCGGGCGGCCAATGTCTAACCATGCGCCGCTCAATTTATATGAGGCGGCAAACAGGCATAATGCCAGCAAAGCGGGAAAAGTTCTCCCTGTCTCACTTTTCACGATCAAATAAATAATGACGAATGATCCGATTGAGGAAAGGAAGGAGACCAGACGAAGCGGCATGAAGCCGATCCCGGTCAGTTTGGACACAAACGCTGATATATAAAAATAAAGAGGGGTATAGATAGAAGGAACAAACTCCAATGAAGGGCTTACATAGTATTTATATCCATCAACGATCCTTTTAACATGATCGACAGAAGCCCCTTCCTGCCACATTAATTCAAATGGATATTGAATTCGGGAAAAAACTAAAAAAAAATAGATAACAACATAGAGAAGTGCGCCCGCCAGCAGGACGTAGCGTAAAAAATTACTTATCCATTCTGAATACGTTTTTTTCATTCCGCTTCAATACTAATCCTTTTTTAATTCCAATTCATTTATCTTCTGGGCCAAGAATTCACTTTGAATAAAAGTGCCTTTTCCATTTAAATGGTACGCGTCTAAGTACATCGCACTTTCATTGAGGATATCCTGAGTATTTACAACATAGAAATCGGGATACTCTTTCTTCAATGAATCTACAAAATTAATATATTGACCGTAATAAGGATATTTATTTACAACTTCGGAAAGATATGGCGGCATAGGCTGCATATGATATATGATTTTTATCTTATTACCTGCAGCAAGTTCTAATATCTTTCTGAAATATTTCTCAGAGAAAGGAGACACAGAAAATTTATTAAGGTCAGTGTATGTTAAGAGATGTCTGAAGCCGTTCAATTCAGCGTCTGGGGGGAAAGATTCATCAGCTCTTTCCGGATAATATCCTTTATCCCTGTAAACCTGAGCAATGAAGTCTTGAAGCTGTGTCTTGCTTGGTATTTCGAAGGCTAAGGGATTTTTTATAAATTTCCTGAAACGGCCCTGATGTTTCAATGACGGCAATATAAATTTTATTCCTTTAGAGATGCCGAATTCGTCAATAAACTTCCCTACATTACCTGTTTTGAAGTCAGCCAAAGCTGTGAGGGATGTTATCTCCATATAATGCTTTTTCAGTGAGAAAATATAAAACGGGTCAAACCCGATAATCAGGTATTTCGGTTTTTTCGTATGTGTCTTAAGATAATTATCGAGGATCCAGAAAGAGGCCATGACGGACTGTGCCCCGAATGTTGCAAAATTAAAGCAGGAAAGCCCGGTCTTACTCTCTATTATTGTGGGCTTAAAACAGACATGACTGTGAGAATCTCCAATAATGAGAACATCAAAATTGAATTCCTTTGATTGCGATATTTCATTCTTTAGTTTAAGCCTTAAGCCCTCAAATGGCGTTCCAATTCCACCTTCATACTGGGGAGAGTAAAAGTAGTTATCAAAGTAAGCATTGGCGCATTCGAAAATGAATATAAACAAAATGGCGATCACAAAAGCAGTTGGGTATTTTTTAGAATTGGGCATAAATAAACTCCTTACCGCCTTCAACACCAAAAAACAATATCAAATAGACACACACGATATAGAATACCGCCCTCACTACCGGGTTCCATTTAAATATGATCAGGGAATTGTTCTTAACATATTGCACAATTTCAACGACAATTAAAATAGATGCGAAAGACATGATTACTAATACCTTATCTAATGCAATATCCGCTATTTTAAAATTAAAGATCAGGCTGTGAAACATATTGTATATCTGAGATGCCGATTGAGACCTGAAGATCAAAAACCCGATTACTGTTATATGGAACATAAATATTATTCTCACGACCTTCCAGACGCTTTGAGAAAATTTATTTTTAGGATTTATAAGGGTCCTGAGTTTTGGCTGAACTAACAGATAATAAATTACCAGCAAAATTCCGTGGTACACTCCGTAAAATATGAAGTTCCAGGCAGCCGCATGCCATAGCCCCAGCAAAGTCATTGTGGTCACCATGGTCATAGATAACCTCGTTTTTCCTTTCAGTTTTCCCAAACCGGCAAACAACGGAGTATAAAGATAATCCCTTACCCATTTACTTAAACTTATATGCCAACGCTGCCAGAAGTCTGCGATATTTTCAGCAAAATAAGGCAGGTTAAAATTGATCATCATATCAAACCCCATGACTTTTCCAAGCCCGATTGCTATGCTGGAATAGCCTCCGAAATCACAATAAAGTTGAAATAGATATGCATACACAGCCAGTAAAACTGCAGCGCCATGATATGGTGGATCTGCAGCAAAAACAGGATCAACGAACTTAGCCAGATTATCAGCAATAAAAAGTTTTTGAAATAATCCCCAGAATATAAGATAGCAGCCTTCATAGAATTTATCCAAGGTCAATTTTCTTGGAATAAGTATCTGGGGGAGAAATTTATTTGCCGTGTCAATAGGCCCGGATAACAGGGCGGGGAAAAATGACACAAAAAGGGCATAATCCAGAAAATTCCTAACGGGTCTCATCCGTCCCCAATAGATGTCTATTGTGTAACTCATTGTCTTGAACGTGTAATACGATATCCCCATAGGAAGAACTATATTGAAGATATAGGGCTCGAAAGAAAAACCTAAAAGATTGAACAGGACCTGAAGATTATAAGTAAAGAAATTAAAATATTTAAATATCCCTAAAATAGACAGATTGCTTGCTACGCTGAAAATTAAAAATAGTTTTTTCTTCTTATTGTCATGCGCTTCGTCTATCTTAATTCCGCAAAAATAGTCAAGAATCGTCGATGTTAAAACTAATGACAAAAATCTCCAGTCCCATGTTGCATAAAATAAGTAGCTTGCCAATAGCAGCATTCTGTTTTGCCACCTATGGTTAAGCAAAAGATATAAAACGTAAACTGCCAGAAAAAATCCGGCAAACTGTATGGAATTAAATATCATATAATTAAACGCTGTAAATTCTTAAACTCTAAACGTGTTTTTTGTAAGATTCGGAAAGAGGATTCAGTACTAATTATGCCTGCTGACGCATGGGTTCCCTTCGCAGCACTTGAATGAGCTCTACCTGAACCCCGTCAGGATCCACCACGTGGGTTATTTGTAATTCCGGGCCTATATGTCTATTCACTACGTTGCTGAATTTCCAAACCGGTGTCCTGAAGCTGACCCCTTCCCTTTCCAGTGCATCCTTCAATTTTTCAAGATCAGACACCGCGAGGCAGACCTCAACGAGACCGGTTGATATGAAATTCATATGCTCGGCAGGCCTTTCCTTAACTTTTGGATTTTTCCATTCAAGAAGCTCAATCATATTTCCCACTTCATCCGCAAGCAATACCATTCTTACCCTGACGTCTTTTTCCATGAAAGCCAGGTCCAGATCAGGTCCTGAGATTATTTCATCCTGAAACAGGCGTAATCCAAGCGCGTCTTTATAGAAGGCTAAAGATCTATTCATATCCTTTACAGTTATCGCAACATGGCTCAGGCGCATAAACTCAGATTCCTTTCTCGTTTCTTGATAAAAGAAAAGTGCCGGAGCGGCAACAGGGCATATTATTAATCATCATTAAACACCACCCCATGCCGCATTAAGCTCTTTTTCATATCTCCGACATTTCTTACACCGACAATATCTCCTGTAGTAAACCTCACATTAAATTCACTCTCTAAAGCGGTAACTATCATCATAGCGTTAAAAGAGTCCCAGGTCTCAACATTATTCGGAGAAGTTTCGTCATTAATCTTGTCTTCATCTATTTGTAATATTTTCGACAAAGTTATTTTTAATTTTTTATTCGACATCTTATGCTTGACTCACTCCTTCTTGTTTCTTACAGTAACAAATTCAAGATGCGTACTTCACAAAATCGGGCCATTTTGCCGGGTCATCTGACCACCGGGCTACGAATGCAGCCATCCACCGCTCTATGCCCCAGCCCACACACGCAGTCTCCAAAACTCTTTCATTTGTATCGTATATTTCCATTGGCTGCGTAAAGTGCTTATCATGGAGATTAAATGATGCCGCCGCAGTAGTATTGCCTTCATCGATCCGCAGGCGCAATTCCAACTTGGCAGTCTGCATTACCTGAAATGTCCTTGCAGACGCCGCCGCGCTTGTAAAAAACGGGTCTGTGGCAATTTCTAAACTGGCTGTCATATCCAGTTCATCAACCATTGCCTGCGTCAACTCAATGCAACTCTTTCGCGCCTCTGCGATAAAGTCACGCTCTCCTATAAAAACGACTTCCCGCATTGAATACTCCCATTGACGCAGCAAGGGTGAAAACCTGTATCCTTCAAAACGGTAGCATTTCCCTTGGGCGGTTATTATCCTTCCCTCACTAAGACGCTGGTTCTTTAAGCTGCGGTATATATTATGACAGACCACCGGCTCGAGTATAAAGCCTGTTGCTTCTAAAACATGGCTGTCTTCGGCGGTAGAGAACATTTTCTTTTTTGCTTCATTTGCAAAGTTCCTAATCCGTTCGTAATGAGGCGGCAGCCTGTATCCAAAAGTCACTAAGTGTGGATGAAGTGCGAAATACCCTGTTTTGGGAATCAGGTCTTGTGACATCTCAATGCTCGGCAGATGCCAAAATTCCGCATTCATGTCTTTAGCCAGTTTTTCTATACGCTGGCAAAAATACATATACAGTTTTGTTGCGGGACCCTGAAACGCATATTGACCGGGGCCCAGTTCAATCGTATGCTTTTCTGTAAAACTCTTAACCGAATCTATTCCATAATACGGCCTGGTTGCTTCATGAGACCAAAAAGGCGGCATAGCTTCCACAAACCTGTAGGAATTAACAGACATCGTGACAACATTTGCAACCTGTCTCTCTATGTCCTCGCCAACATTATCAGGCAAGTCATCGTGGACTTCAACCTCTATTGCCCCTTCCATGGGGTCTATTTTTGAAACCCCGGTAATTGCAGGGTGACAGAAGGCCATATCCGCCTTAAGACCGTCAATCGCTTGCTCTGATATGCCACGCAGCACATCAAAACTGAATCTCCTTTTTCCCATATAAACTCCGTTCTATTCTTTCTGTTTTTGATCGCTTATTTTCATTCTAATATATCCATTACGGCTGTGAAACTCAGGGCGAAAACCGTGACTTACGTAAATTGAAAGGAAAAAAATATTTACTCACTCCGATAGAGTATATTGTCTTTTAGTGGCTTGGGAAAGGCCGCTCTCGATTTGTTTCAAAAATCTTTTTGCCATCTCAGGTTTTTCATGAAAGATATTTTTGGTTTCGCCAGGGTCAGTGCTCAGATTAAAAAGCTCTGTTTTTTTACCTTCCCAGCCCGAATAATAAATGAGCTTGTAGTCACCATCCCATATGGCTATGCTGTATTTGGTAAGAAGAGGGTCGCTTATTATTGCACTATTACGCCCAAGCTCCATTGAGAAGACCGGGCGCGGTTCAACGAATTTACCTTCCATACGGGAGAGCAAAGAGCGTCCTTCCATCCATTTTGGCGCCGGGATCCCGGCAAGTTCAAGAATGGTCGGTGCAATATCAATCTGTTCGACAGGAACGTCTATTACCGTCCCGTTTATCCCTTTATACCGGTTGTTTGTATCAGGCATTTTTATTATCAAAGGTATATTAGTGACATTTTCATAAAGCCTATAGTTGCCATGGCCTATATAGCCGCGTGACATGCTTGTGCCATGGTCTGAGGAAAAAAATATTATCGTATTGGACATATCAACCGTTTCTGCAAGACGTGACAGGAACAACTTAAATTGTTGATCGCCGTATAAGATAAATTCGTCCTGGCGTTTCTTTAAAATATCAACTTCCTTTTGTCTCTCAGGTCCAAAGCAACATTTTCCTAACAATCCGGTATCAACTTGTTTCTGCTCAGTATTGAACTTATCCCCATCCCCGAACATTCCCATATAAGGCTTCTGGGGCAAGAAAGGGAAATGAGGCATTTCAAGATGCAGCCATGCAAAAAATGGTTGCCGGGGATGTATTGAAATATGCTTTAAAAAACTGTCATACACCATTTCAGGGGGCGTTGTAGTTTTATCTGTATCAGACTGGACAAGCCAAATGGGCAGCAAGGGATGTTTCAGTACCCATTCTACCGCAATAGGGCTGTTTGTTTTATCTAACAAGAAATCTATTTTCCTGTAAATATTGCCTTCAATTCCGGGGGGCCTATACAGAAATGTGAAATATTGCTCGTTAGATAAAAAAGCATATCCTATTCCGTGTGAATCGGCTGTAGCATTGAAATTTTGAACAAAGGCGTACGTAGCGTAACCGTCGTCTTTTAGCAACTTTGGTAAATTCTGTTCATAGTGTCTGAATGGATATAAATACATTAGATGCCAGTTCTTGTGTATCCACGGTCTTTGTCCCGTCATCATAGACATAGTAGCTGGAGGCGTCCAGTTTGAGGATGCATATGCCCTCTTAAAAACTACAGCATTCCTGGCCCATTCAGTAATAAATGGTGTCGTGGGACGGTTGTAACCATACAACTGCATATCTCTGGCGCCTAATGCGTCCATCGATACGAAAATGATATTAGGCCTGTTCTTATCAGTTGAAAAAACCTGTGCTCCGTTGGAAACATAATCAGCCTTTGTAACCGCTCTCGCAAATGTAAAAAAGGAAAAGGGAACAGCAAAGATGAATAAGAACGCAAAAATCCAGACAAGAGGGGTAATAAGGTCATATATTTTATAAAGTATTTTCCCGGCATGTCTTTCAATGGGCTTATGCCCAATCCAGACAACAGCAGTCACAATAACAGGAACCAACGTCAAAATTATTAACCTGTATATATTCCCGAGATCCTTCAAAGAAAAATCAGATTCTTTTTTTACAATGATTATTAAGGCAGCGATTATGAACCACGCTATGATATGCTCATAACAGATAGCCTTATTAAGATTTGAGAGTGCCTTAAAAAGCACATATAACATTACCCATAATATAAAGGCAACCACTATCCCGGGAATTGTCCACAAGATGAAGGCTAATGAGAAATCCGGCAAGATCTCCGGAAACCTGATGTAATAGGAATACCCATCCCATTTGTAAAAAACGTCTTTAAGATATTGCAGGGAGAATAAAACGAAAAAAAAACTTAGTGATATAAATAATAATTTTTTTGCAGTCATCGCTTTTTAGTTCACCTTATTAATATACCATAAGTTAAAGCCCATAGAATAACCGTGATCACTAATTGTTTATCTTTAAAAATCTGAGATGAAGGGTCGTCCCCTGACTGCTGAAACTGAACTAAATAGAGAAAGCGGAAAATTCCAAACATTACAAATGGGGTTGTATAGATAAGATTTGTTGTTCCGTGCAGTTCGATCGACCTTGGGCTTAATGTATAAAGAGAATAAGTGATTATTGTTGCAGCCGCCATGATTATCATAAAAGAGTTCAAGGTCTCAAGTGAATATTCCCGTAAAACTTCTCTGTGATTTTGAGGCGCTGCATTATTAGATAATTCAGCGTACCTTTTAGAAAACCCTATTAAGATACTAATCATGAATCCGGTAAGCAGCATCCATTCAGAAATATATATACCTATCCCTTCCGTCCCCGCAAAAATCCTTAGCATAAATCCAAGGCCTATCTGGAATACATCAATAATCGGATATTTCTTAAGAAACAGAGAGTACGTAAGATTATTAACAAGATAAATGGAAATGACAATTAACGCCGCAATATTGACGTAAAAAGAAATAATCAAACTTGCGAAACAAAAAGACAAGGCTAAAAAAAGCGCCGCGCTAATACTAATGGCCCCGTTTGCCAGGGGCCTGTTTTTCTTTGTCGGATGCTTTCTATCTGATTCTCTGTCGTGATAATCATTGAAAATATATACGGATGAAGAAGCTAGACAAAACACGGCAGTCATTATTATTGCTTTAGCCAGCAAGTCATAGTTGCCATAATTGCCTAAAACAAAAAAGCCCAAGAATACAAATAAATTTTTATGCCATTGATGTATCCTTAATAAAGTTAGATACTGAATAGCTCTATCCATGGCATAAACTCTCTTCTCTAAATGATTTATAAAAAGGATGATCAGCGATTCTTAATAATTCCACGTCACCTTTGCTGTCGCCATACGCATAGATTTCATATTTTCCGGGATGACCAATATATCCCTGTATACGTTTTATCTTTTCAATGCCATTACAGTTTTTCCCTAAAAATTTCCCGGTAAGATTACAACTACTGTCAACTTCCACCTTTGTTGCCAGGACCTTAGAAAACCCAACCGCTTGCGCCCACGGAACTAAATATTCTTCAATCGAGGCGCTTACAAGAATACACTGATGGTTTTGCTTCTGGTGCCACCTGAGCCGCTCAATAGCCTCATGTCTTACAAGACGGGGTATTACAGCATTGCTGAAAGATCTTGCATTATTACTGAAAACGTCCATCTTTGCCTTCGCAAAAAATATCGCAAATATTTTCTCTTTTGCAGTATGATTATCGATTGCTCCGGATGAATATTTCAGCAAAACAGGAATTGAGCGGAGCAGCTTTTGAGTAAATATCGAAGGTGAGGTGCAAAACCATAAAAACCTCGGGAAGGAATCAACTTTTATCATGGTTCCGTCAAAATCAAAAAACGCCAGAACATTATTCATTACTTTTAAAATCCATAAGTAAAATTATAGAGTTAATTTTTTATATACACTTTGAGGTATCATCCGTATCACGAGCATGATCCACCGCCAAAACCATGGTAAGAACACCTCGTCATTTTCTTTTTCCATTGCTTTGTAAATGCCTCTGGCGATTACCTCTGGACCAACAAACAAAATCCCCTTCTTGAAATCGGCCGTCATAGGAGTGTCTACAAAACCCGGCTTAATCGTAAGTACCCTGACCCCGGATTTTTGCATACGTTGTCTTAGCCCCGAAAGAAAAACAGTCAATGCCCCTTTTGCCGAACCATAAACATAATTACTCTGTCTTCCTCGATCGCCCGCAGGAGAGGAGATAACCGCAATAACTCCGTGACCTTGTTTTTCAAAATGTGATGAAATATGGGTCAAAATGATTGCGGCACTTGTAAAATTTATATCTATTGTTTTTTTCATCTCCTCAATATTTGTCTCACATAATTTCTGAGCAGGTAATGTACCATGTGCTATAAGAAGCCCGTCAAGGTCCGGCAACTTTGACAGACAGCTCTCAATTGCATTAAGAATTGAGTTTTCATCTAACGCGTCAAAGGCTGAATATTCAACTTTTTTTGCCCCTCTGACAACTAAATCATCCGAAAGACGCTTTAACTCTCCTTCATCCCTTGCACATAAATAAAGTGATGCGCCTTTCTTTGCAAAAAGCTTGACAGCTTCAAAAGCGATTGCGGATGTTGCACCAAAGACCGCAATCCTAGTTGGCAATGTCATTTCTACCCCCTACCCTTCTGTAAAAACTCGATGATAATTTAGGATCGACATATTTAATAAATTCCTCAAACTTAGGAAATGAAGACCTGAAGGTTTTGCCGGACATCCTGGCGTCTTTTGCAGGGTAAATTCTGCCCCCGGCGCTGCAAACAATATCATCCAATTTATTCAAAAGTGAAAAAAGTTTTTCGCCTACATTTGGAAAATCCAGGGCCAGGGTGATCCCGGGCATGGGAAATGAAAGCATCCCATGGGCCGGAATGCTCCCAAATTCTTTTAGTACCACAAGAAATGATCCAAGCTTACTTTTTGAAATTTCCTTCAGTATTGTTCTGATAGCATCTTTATTATTTTTGACAGGCACCACACACTGCCATTGCAGAAATCCCCGCTTACCGTACATCCGGTTCCAATTATTTACATTGTCCAGTGGATAAAAAAACGGATCATAATGAACAATGCGTCTCTGTTTTCTGATAATCTGTTTATTGTAGAAAAGAATATTGAACAACTTGATAGTAACCGTAGACAGCAAAAACGACGGGGCATCAAACGGAAATGCCTTCCATGTCGGGTTCTTGTGAACAGCCTTCATTTCTTCCTTTTCCAATTTATTAATATGATTGCCCCTCATAAAGATCCCGCGAACTCCATCATTATGAAGACAATCCAACCATGAGACCGTATATTCACAATGCGCTTCAGATTCCTGAGAGATTTGAAAAAATTCATCCAGATTTTCAAACTTAATAGACTCCATTTCAATATACGGGCCATTGATCGGTTTCAGCCTGATATCGGCCCAGAGAATAACGCCTGTTAAACCGAGCCCCCCGATAGTAGCCTCATACCAGTCCGCATTTCTATCTTTACTGCAGATCATCCTTGTGCCATCAGACCTTTCAAGTTCAAAACAGATAACATGGCTTCCGAAGGTGCCTGCTTTGTGATGGTTCTTTCCATGGACATCATTGGCAATTGCCCCGCCGATTGTTACAAATTTGGTACCCGGGGTAACAGGTAAAAACCAACCTTGCGGAACAAAGACCTTCAGGATTTCATCAAGTGTAACACCTGACTCGCATCTCAAAATGCCCATATCTGGATTAAAATTTACAAACTTGTTTAAAAGTCTGGTAAACAGAAGATAGCCGCCGTCATTTAGACAGGAATCGCCGTAGCTGCGACCCATTCCGCGCGGTAAAACCAGCGCATTCACTGAATTAATAGAGTCCGCAACTGTGTTAATTGACTGAGGGACTATCTCCCCCAAATGGATTCTCCGGGGAAACCTGCCCCAGGATTCAAAATAATAATTATTCGACATAAGATTGACCTAAAATATGTTTTAATTACTCCCTATGTGACAGTGTAATTTTCATATTTGCTTTAGCAAGTTCTTCATTAATAATTCTCAAAAGCCGCTGAGCTATTTCAGGCTCTTTTTCAATTATATTATTTGACTCATCAGGATCAAATTTCAGGTTATAAAGGGTTACCTTCTTTTCTTCCAGGACACACACAAGCTTGTAATCTCCATCTATTATTGCAATAGCGCCATTGGTAATTATTTTTCCACGAGCGTGGTTTTTTATAAAGTTCGAAATCAAAACCGGGCGGCGTTCCATCTGATTACCATTAATAAATGGCACCAAACTCCGTCCCTCCATCCAGACCGGAATAGGCAAGCCTGTCAGCTCAAGTATTGTAGGAGCAATGTCTATTTGTGAGACAGGCATATCAACAAATCTGCCAGTTTTATTTTCAGGTATCTTAATTATTAACGGGATGCGGATAGTTGGTTCATTTATGATTTTATTAAAACCATGCCCGATTACATTATTGGAGAAACTCTCTCCATGGTCTGCAGAAAAAATTATAATTGTATTTGACAAATCTACGCTTTTTGCAAGGTTATCCATGAATAACCTGAATTGTTCGTCTGAATATAAAAGAAATTCATCATATCTTTTCCTGAATATATCGACTTCTTTTTGCTGTTCAGGGTTATAAGGTCTATGGAGATCCCCCCAGCGCTTCATTATATCAGCAGTTTTTTCGATATCGCCGTACATACCGGCATAAGGTTTCGGCGGCAGATATGGGTCATGCGGCGGGTTAGTATGAAGCCATGCAAAAAATGGCTGTTTTATCGTGCGCTCCGTGATTGATTTTAAAAATCTGTTATATATGAGATCGGGAGGAGTTATAGTGTCTGGCAAGCCGTCCGAATTATGTGGCATTCTCGGATGTATAATCATTTTCACAATATTCTCAAAACTGAGTAAAGGATATTTCTGCATGAACTCCCTGACTATGGGTCTATTTAGAAAAAATAAACTGACCTTGTGCAACAAGCTGTTGGATCTATATCCTGTTTTAAATGTATAGTAATGGTCATCCATTTTGAAATTGGCCCCAATTCCTATAAAATCAGGATGAGCATGTTTATTCTGAACAAAAGCATAATTGCTGTACCCGTAATCTCTTAAAATTCTTGGCAAACTGTCCAAATAAGTTCTTGATGGGAAATTTGAAGCGGTATACCATACTCTATGCGTCCATGATCTCTGGCCTGTCATTAAACTCATTACACTGGGAGTTGTCCAATTTGACCCGCTGTAAGCTTTTTGAAACACAATACTGTCTTTTGCCCATTGAGTTATATAAGGTGTTGTCGTGCGGTTGTAGCCATACAACTCCATATCTTTCGAGGTTAACGCATCCCATGTCACCAGAATAACATTAGGCCGTTTATCAACTGAATATTCATGGAAGTTCGAAACATATCGTGAGGTAAAAATATCCTGCTTAAAAACACTGTGAACAGAAAGAGGCGCAGCTATTAAGAATAAGGCAAGGCAGACAAAAGTAAGCGGTTTGATTCGAAAAGTTATTTCATCTAATATTCTCCCAGCGTATGAATGAAAAAACCAAACAAAAAATGTAGCTATTACACAGCTAATTAATAACACTGTAAAGCTATTTATGCCTGTAAAACCACCCAGACGCATATACTTATCAGCAATAAGTCCAATAATCATTGAGAGTACTATCAAGATAATCCATGTTACAGAGTATTCAAGGCGAATAGAGATCGACTTCATTCTAAAAACTCCATATGCGACTATCCATAGGATCGTGCTTACTATTAACCCTATGACAGACCAAATAATATACACAAGGGATATGTCAGATAAGAATTCTATGAATGGAACGTATAAGGAATACCCATCCCACATATAAAAAGCTTCACTTATCAAATAAAGTGAGAACAAAATAAAAATTGTTTGTAAAAGTATAGTGAATGATTTTTTCACTAACATCTTCTCTTTTATGTTTTCCATATGATTAACAGTCCTTCTGATTATTTGATTTTATTTGATAGATATATGGGAAAAACCTTCCCTATGGGATACCTTATTAAACCTAACACATGATTTAAAGTTGAAATTATCAGGCACCTGGATAAGAACTCGATGACATACAAGTTTAAACCTCGATCTATCTGGCCAAGCGTGGAATAAAAGTAATATTCGCACTACTGTCCCCCACGATTCTCGTTTCTAAAGTTAAATTATTCAAATAGGTATTAACCTGGTTATTTACAATAACTTTTTTATGATTCGACGGAAAGTTTAAATCCAGCCACGACTTGACGCTGTATCCAGCTAGATAAGCGGCTGTCTTAACATGAGTATTAACAGCATCAGGCGGGGAAACATAGTCTGGGAGATTGAAAATACGGATAACTCCATCATCCGGCAATTGGGAAGCAATCTCTGAGACCTTATGTAAGAAGATAGACGACATTCTCCCGGTGTCTTCCCACTCTCTATAGGTTCTAAAAAGAGGTGAATATGCAATTAAAGAAAATGATAACCCAGCAATTATGAAACTGGAGATCGTAGTGTTAATCCATGATAAGCAAAAACCCGCAGGTTGATATTTCCTTTCCTTAATTTTTTGGATGGTTAATGTTATTCCTTCAGTGATCATGATGGAGAGAATCCCGCTGAAAGGGATAATTGGAATATACATATACCGATAGTCAAATTTTGACGTCATTAAGTAAACACCAAGAGGTATCAACAGCCAGGCCAGAAAAAAAAATACCGATTTCCTGTAAGACAAATTCATGGACTTTTTTATCTTTTCATACTGATAAATTCCAATAATTATAATAATAGACACAAACAATAAAGTTCTATATGGTAAATAGCCAAACAGCGATCCTAAAAAATCAACAGGATAAAGCAAGCTCCCAACATAACTCTCAATAATCATTCGTAACCCGGTCCCGGATTGTCTCTGGGGTAAGTTTATTCCTTGCAAAATGTATGCGCGCCAAGTGAAAAACAGAAAGGTAATAACAAAGTAGACAAGAGTCCCTTTTAGGGCATTAATTATTGTATTTTTTAGAGGTTTCTTATCCAACAGGCAAGAAATTACTTGATATGCAAAAACAAGCAGCGGCAATATAATTGCAATCTCTTTAGCTCCAAGTGCAAGGGCATAAAAAAACACAGAAAATACCAGATAGCCGTTTTTTTTCATCCCGTTGGTGAAATACTTCAAGAAAAACAATAAAGACAGAAGTAGAAATAGTGATACAATAACCTCTTGTCTTCTGGCAACACCTGGAACAACTTCCACGAGAACAGGATGAGCAGTAAATATAATAGCAGCCAGCCAAGCTATGACTAATCTATCCTTTGTCAGAAATCTCATGAGAAAGAACACCATAACAGAAACTGAAATATGTAATATTAAATCAGTCAAATGATAACCGAAGGCATTTAACCCCCAAATGGAGTAGTCTAAGCTGAAAGATAATGTTGATATAGGACGATAATATTTAGCTATTTCTGTAAACTGAGTGCCATTCATCATTGGCTCGGTAAATATTCTACTTATATCCCTATATGATTGAATTCGGCTTGTATCGATTAAACTTAGGGTATCCCCAGCCGTGAAAAAATAGTCAAGTATTTCTCTATAAGAAAGAAAGGTAATTAAGACTATTGAAAGAATCATTAAACCGGCGACTATTTGCTCATTTTTACACTTTCCTCCCTTATTATTGTCCATCTTCACCTGAAATAAATTTTAATTTTTCTTATATTGCATGATCTTTCTGTTTGCAATATAGAGATTTTCATCAATTAACCCTTTGAGGCGCTTTGCTATCTCAGGTGTCACATCAGAAGAGTCATGCTTCTCTTCAGGGTCGGCACTTATATTAAAGAGCAGGGATTTTTTGTCATCTAAATTATAAATAAGTTTATAGTCTCCATCCCTCACTGATATGGTTCCTCTGGTAATAGGAAAATTCCCGATTGCACGATTTCTGATCAGCTGCATCGAAAATACGGGACGTGGTTCTACAGATTTGCCTTGAATAAGCGGTAATAACGATCTTCCTTCCATCCAGTCAGGTAAAGGAATTTTAGCCAGGTCAAGGATCGTTGGCGCAATATCTATCTGTTCAACGGGCATGTCTACCATCCTGCTTTCTTCGTGACCTGGCAGTTTGATTATCAAAGGGATATGAATAAGAGATTCATATAGTAATGACCCATTATGTCCTACATACCCATGTGAAAAACTCTCGCCGTGATCGGCAGATACGATTATGATCGTATTTGACATATCAATAGTTTTGGCAAGACGAGACACAAATGATTTGAATTGCTGATCAGAATACAAGACATATTCGTCATAACGCTGCCTGAGGGCGTTAACTTCATCTTGTCTCTGCTGACTGTACTCTGCATAAAGCAGATTGCTGTCTAATTGTTTATCTCCTGTACTAAATTTTTCTGATTCACCAAACACTCCCATAAAAGGACTTGGGGGCAAATAAAGGTCATGCGGCGGGAAAAGATGAATCCATGTAAAAAACGGTTCTTTAGGATTATCATGTATAAAATCTAAATATCGATTATATACCGTTTCAGATTTAATCGGGCTCGAATAAATTACAAACCGCATGTATGCCGGGTGGCGGGAATGCTTTAAGTTTATAGGTTTTAAAAGCGGATTGTTTTCAATTATTAACTCTGCAGCAATACGTCTTTTCACAAAAAAATTGGTAAGCATGGTAATCCACCATTTCCCGGCTGTTAAAAATGTATAGGCATCATCATCCTTCAAAAAAGCATCGTTAATACCGAGAGTCTTGGGATGAGCAAGATTATTTTGCACAAACCCGTAGACCCGATAACCATTATCACCCATGACCCTTGGTAAATTATTTACATAATTATCAACTGTTTGATACTGCGGCTCATACCATAATTTATGAGTCCAAGGGCGCTGTCCTGTCATAAGACTCATTGAAGTCGGGGTGGTCCAATTAGATTCAGCGTAAGTACTCTTAAAAATAAATGCACCTTTTGCCCATTCTGATATGAAAGGGGTTGTAATACGCTCATATCCATATAACTGCATGTCATTTGCAGTTAATGCATCCATAGTTACCAAGATGATATTCGGGCGTTTCTCATTCTGAAAACCGGTTTGAATAGAATTGACAAGCTTATTATTTTGATTCGTTGAGGAATCAATTCTCAATATTGAAACTGAAAATGCAATTAATAACATTAGAAGGAAAAACCAAACTACCGGGGTGATGCGCTCATCAGCATCAAGCAGGATATTTATGACATCCCAACGCTTACGAGAAAATAAAACAGTAACCAGAGAAACAATAAAAGCTATAAAAAACATAAACGCTTGATTGAGAGTAGCGTTCTTTATAAAAGAAAATCTCGAAGAAAGTGTTCCCAGTATAAAAATTAATACCACATAAAGGAGGGTAAAAATAAACGCATATTCAAATCGATATATTCCTGACAACCAAGTTTTTTTAGGAATCCAATATGCGATAAGCCAAAAAATAATACCGAAAATCAAAGATGATATTGTCCATACGATGAAGGCAAGTGAAGCGTCCGGCAAAAAATCAATAATGCGCATATAATAGGAAAATCCATCGAACCTGTAAAATGCAACCTTTATAAAATGGAGAGAAAATAAAACGAAGAAAAAGCGGAGTATTAAAAGGAGAGATTTTTTAGCTGTCACTTCTTATCTTTTTTTCCTGGAGAAATAGTTTCTTACAGCATTAGCTATTCTTTTCCAGAATACCACAATGGTGGCCAAAATTCCGTAAACAAATGGGAGCACAGAAGTAAAAAAGAAACCTCCGGTATTAGGATCAACATAAGCAAAAGTCTTATATGGGAAATTCAACAACGTCAAACACAGAACAAAAGTTATCAAACCTATTTTCATTATTTTTTCTTTCATCAGAAGACCCCTGTGATTTAATTTGATTTATAACGAACTTTTATTTAATTATAGCAAATAAGAATGATATTATGCTAATCTCTTAATAATATAATGAAATTCATATACCCTCTTTTAAAGAATAAATTTTAAAACTTGGCATCGAGCCGTTCCTGCCTAATAATTCATTGTTTGTTATTTCTTTATATTTCGATAAGAAAGCGGGGATATTTTTCATATCGGCGTTAAGCCAGACCAAATAAAAGTTAATATTATATGTACGCAATTCATGCTCTAATTCAGCATCACTAATATTTTTTCTTGCTTGCCCGAAATAACTCATTTTCATATTCGAATAGAATAATAGCTTTAGGGTTTCAGAAAATTTCTCATTAGAAGCAATGTTACCGGTCAGACTACTAAACTTAGCCAATTTTTTTACTACTACATCATATTCCGTATCAGCATTGGGATCTCTTATACTATTAATGGGGACCACAACGAATGATATAATGAAAAATGCTATTAATACAATTTTTCTCGCATTATTAGAAAAAGCACTATTAAAAAATAAATACAGCAGGTGCACTCCCATCAAAAGGATTAAGACATTTATAATCCATGAGTATCTTGCATCGGGATGAACGAGAATATACCCTGCAGAATATAACAGAATAGTCATTAGAGAATATAATTTATCATCCGCGACTATTTTTGCGTTATTTCTTTGAATACAAAGTAAAACATATCCAATAATTATTGCACTTGAAAATACAGAATAAGAACCTTCAAAAATACCAACCGTGTAATAGATATTTCTCACAATCAGCTTTATTTGATGTTTAAGAGATACCCATGAGTCAAAAGGACTCCACGGTTTAAGATATGACGTAAGATATGTAAAATCTTCCCAAACGCTGAGTGCAGTTTTGTTCGGTGGTTGAAAGAAACCCTGGTCATACACTGGATGAGCCATCCTTATATAACTTCGCCATCCTTCAAACCCATACCATGATGCCCCAGGTGGATCAGGCACACCCGGACCAATAACCCTGCGATTATATTCTCCTGAAGTTCCAATGCTTAGTGTATGGTACTTGTTGCTTATTGCAAAAATCCAAGGAACACTGATAAAAGAAAAAAACACTATGCCAAGAATTGCATTTAATAAGACGTTCCTTCTTGACTCTTTCGTTCTCAGGTATTGAAAAACATTAAAAAGCATGAAGTGTGAAATAAAAAAAGGAAAAATAAAGGCCTTGCTTAAATATCCAATCCCCCCTATTAAACCGCACAGTATGCCTTTATATAAACTGTCTGGATATTCATCAGCGAAAATAAGATAAAGATAATATACAAGCGTGCATACAACCAACAAATCAGGAGTGTGATCTCTTAAAGCGTAACTAAGAGCAATTGGCACTGCTATAAAAGATGTTATATTTCTCAAGCTTTCGTCCATCTCAAACCTGCAAGAAAATTTTCGTATACCTACTAAAAAAAATAATCCGATGATCAAATTTAGTACATAAACCGACACGATGGGAGCAACTCCCAACTTTAAAAATGGAATTAGAAGCCATGATGAGAGCGGCGCGTAAGCTCCATTCACAGCATCTACAAATTCACCCCTAATATATTTTTGCGCAATACTGATCAATGCAATAGTGTTGGTAGTTAATCCGTATTGGTAATACTTTTGATAAATCACAAACAATATATCTAAACTTGCAAATACACCCAATGATAATAAAAAAGTTTTGTTAAGCAGTACAGATTTATTTTTCATCTATCCAAAGCTCTCCAAAGATTTAGCCTTGACACGTTAATGTGAATTCAGTAGCCCGCTTTTTTTACGATACAGGTTTTTATTCTTCATTAACGGTTTAGTTGTTGCGGTTTTAGTAGTTTTAAAACTTTGGGGATTAATCACGAATATGCGTATTAAGTAATGATCTGTATTCATCAAGTCTCCCTGCGATATAACTGTCAATTCGATTTTCAGTTCCCAGACCGGGATGTGATACAATTTCGGTGTCAAAATCTTTATCTCTGAATCTATTAATAAATTCTTTCAGCAAATCCTCATAATTTCCGCCTGTAGCTAACGGCATGAGAACAAGATTTTTTGAATAACGAATCTTGGCATTATCCAGCTTCCTCTTCATAAAATAGCCCATAAAATACAAAATCATCATCTTGGGTACTTGCAAAAGAAATCCATATCGTATCAGGGAGAAAATATAAAAAAACATATTTTTTTTTTCGAGTGTAATACACCGTATGGAAAATATTCCCGCCGTTTGTGCGTAATGGATTAATGAATTCATCACCTTCGGAATAATATGAATGTGCTGATGAGTATCCATATATGTGATTTGAAAGCCTTTGCTTTTAATAACATTATGCTGATGTTTAATATTATCAATGATTTTATTTTTAGTTAATTGCCTGGTATAAATTAAATAAAGCAATTTAGGAAGAGTTAAATTATTACTCTGATCCATTCCAATAAGTGTTGTATTTGCAGTAAGATTAATATGCAAACCAATTTCAACATTCTTGTCAAAATCATTACTGATAATTTCAGTTGTTTCATAAGCCATTACACTCACCTTTGAAACAATTTTCTTTTTGGTAAGCTCTGAAATTGCACTGTTAATGTCTTTTGCCATGCCATAATCATCTGCAGTAATTTTAAATCCCATAGTGCTTATTTTTTGTAATATCCTGACATACGTTTAAAAAAAACTTTCATCAACCCTGAAGTCATAAAGAAAGTTTGTTTTACAAAACTTATTGTGCTCATTTCTGATTCATAATTAAACTCTATTGGCACTGAAGATATTTTTTTCTCGTTTTCCTTGGAGCACACCAAGAGCTCGATATCAAAACTAAACCCATCAATACTCAACTTACTGAAAACGAGTTCAGCAGTTTCACGGTCAAAGCCTTTCAACCCAGCCTGTGTATCTTCGATATTAACACGGGTAAAAAAATTAATTAACCAGTTATAAATTCTCCCTGATGTATGCCTGATGTAAATATAAGAAAGATTTTCTGATCTTATTTTATAAACACTATTCCTGTGCATCCGGCATGCTATCACGACATTTGCCTCTTTATTCACGAGTTTTTTAACCACATCATCTATATTTTTAAATGAATAAGGCAAATCGCAATCTGTAAAAACAATATACTGCCCTTCTGATAATTCAAAACCTTTTTTAATTGCAAAGCCCTTGCCTCTATTTTCTGGAAGATTTATATATTTAATTAACGTCCCGTTTTTTTTATCTTTTAAAAAAGACTGGATTGCTTCATTTGTCTTGTCAGTGCTTCCATCATTTACAACTATTATTTCACTTTTAAAATCGGCTTCAGTGCAATATTTTGAAAATAGATTCAAGTTATTGTAAATAAATGATTGGGCATGATATGCAGGAAGGATAAATGATATTAACTGCTTATTTTTCATATATTGTTGTTGATGAAATAATTGTTAACTAATTCTTTTAAGATATCATCAATATCAAGACTCTGTCAAAATTTTTATTGTTTATTAATTACAGATTTATTAAACAAGTTAATCTTGGGGTTATTCGTGAGTCTGTTCTGGTTGTAGTGAGGATTCATTGATATTACAAAATCAGCATTATTTACAGATGCCCTGTAATGCCCTACAAGATAGAAATCCAATGACTGCCCTCCCAAGCCCAGATCCGCACTCAACTCGTTGCGGCAATAGTCCATGCCGAATTTGTCTTTACCGAATTTGCCCGCACAGTCAACAAACACTTTGCTATTCTTTGGTAGCTTTGCATAAATATTTTGAAAATCTTCAGTTATAGCATTGAACCTTTGTGCATCAACAGATTTTATTGCATTCATCTGGAATACGCTAAGAATAAATAATAGACACGCGCCGATAGCAATCGCTTTCGAAAAAGCAGGTTTTATATAATGACTCAATACTATATAAAACATGATAGACAGCCCGATATAAAAAGGCGATTGATAATCATGATATGCAGTGAAATGTCTCATAGGGACTGCCCAGCAGAACCCTGATAAAACGAAAATGTATAAAATCGTAAGATTGATCTTTTGTCTAAATTTTACTAAGCCATAAATGCACAATACTCCGCTCACAATGACAAACGATACTCCGGAAATCCAGCCGAAAATTGATTGCTTAAGTGTTACAATGCCTGTCAGAATTCCCGAAAAAGGCACAATCATATTAAAAATATGATATGCTTGTTTCAACCAGAAAATACCCCATTCAAATTTTACGCCATCAGTACGAAGACCTAGCCTTCCGCGCATACTTAACATAGATGGAACTTCCTGCATGCTGCCTCCCCGTACACTCCATTCATTAATAAATTGTGCCCCAAGGATTAGAACACCAACGGCAACTGATGAGGCAAAAGCTATAAAGGACGGTCTGTTGATAATCGTTCTTACGATGTCTTTAACTTTTCTGCTGCGAATCTGATTAAATACATCTACCAACAACCATGCTATAAAAACGGCATAAGGTTGCCACCCCACCGATATTGAAATCAGTGAAAGTAATATAATCCGTGATCTTCTGAGATTGCCCGTGTATTCCTTGACTACTAAAAACAATGCCAAAACAAAACCGAATATGGACGGCGTATCATTGAAAATCATATCGTTGTAATAAAGAATATAATAGGATGAAAAAATAAAGAAAGTCGTGGTCAAAGATAAGTATTTGTCTTTTAATATTGCATCGGTAAGCAAAAAACATAAAATTAATGCCCCGATAATAAATAAATTCATTACCTGCCTGGCAACGTAAATCTGCATCGCCAAATTCGGCTCAAATGCCTGCATTGCTACGCCCGTGACGAGAAATGGAAAAACCGGAAATCTATTATACGGGTGATAATAAATTTCTCCATTATCCAGCATCTGTTTTGCTAATAACATGACTAAATGCTTATTATCAACCATCAGGCTTTTTGACAAGACTGCACCCCGTGAAGACGTAAAACCATGATGTTCTGTGTTAAAGCCATTAGTATGATTTTGAAGCAGAAAAATACATGCTACAGCAAAAAAGAAAAGAAGAAGAAAAAGTACAGAATATTTTTTTGCAAATACGTTAGATTCAGGATTTATCGGTTTATCAGCTTTCATATGTTTTCTGTGCCGGTGCTGTTCCAGTCTGATGTATGCATCTATGTCCTGTTGACTCGGGTCATTTCTTTTCGTGGCGAATTTCACACATTGAACAACATTCAAGGAGAGTAGCATCAAAAGCGAACAGTATCAAGAGTATAAAACCTACACGTGCTTGTACAGCAGCCGGTAGTACGTGCCGATCTATTTCCATTGCATCTGCGTGCCAGACTATAACCGCAAGAGGATAAACTAGTAGGATCAAAATTATAGGAACCCACGGTATTGTTAATTTTCTTGAAAATACAAAAAATAAATTTAAGCCAAAAAAGATGCCGAGAAGGAAAATATAGACAGGAAACAATTTCCATGAAGATAGATAACCAAATAATGACTCGCTGACGGGAGCCCCTTTCGGGGCATAATAAATAATGCGGCTGCCGTACATCATAGACTGAAAATCCTTAAGGGGCTCAAATATTAGATATGCTGGGTGCGTAAGGAGATAAAGGGAATATGTGGACTTGCCGTGAGAATAGAGCCAGTTTCTGAATTGCTCAAGTTTTGGGTCCTTATAGTATGCAAAATCATCTTCATGAGACCACCTGCCGGCACGTGCCATGAGACTTTCATTGACAGGCATTCCGTGGTTTTCAAAATATGTTCTTAATTCTTGGTCAGGCAATATTCTCTTTGAAACAACATTTAAGAAATAAATCGTCCACCTGTTGTTAGTATTTGAAATAGCATTCGAAGCCAAAAATAAAATAAAGAAGGTGATAGAGATGATTATAAAGTAATGACGCTGATTCAATCTTCTGTTAAGAAAAATGACCAGCGCAAGGATCCCGCAGATCATAAGCAGCATAAAACCATTGGCGCTTCTTACAAAAGCGAACATCGTTGAGATGGCCATGAGCATTATAACCCTTGTTAGCGTAATTTTTTGGATAAATAAAATCCATATCCCAATAAAACAAGCGAGAATGGACAGGGAAAAAGATTCGCTCAAAATTGCTCTATTCCACATTGAGATACCGCTGGACACGCTGAACCCTAAAATAAGGATGTAAGCTAAAGGCAGCAAAAGAGTGTTATTTAATGTTTTAGCAACAACATATGCCAGGAATATCCATGAAAAAATTGAAAAGATCAGTTGAATAAATGTTATTGCTTCAACATTACTATGAAAGATTTTATAGACTAGTGGTACAAGCGGAGGTTTTAGCCCGCCCCAAAACTGCACGCTGAAAATCGATGAAGACGCAGCCTCCATGTATTCAAGTGAATCCGGATATTGCTGTGGTTCAGGGACTTTTAAAAAATGAGATACCTGCAAATAAATATATACGCCGATAATTGATAAAGACAAGAAGTATAAAAACCGTCTTTTAGGATTAGAGTCGATAACCATTAATTTTTCACAATCTGCTTAATGAATTATAATCATGCGCCCACCAGTTACATTTTCTTATATGGAAATTTACGGTCGCTACCAAAAAAAACCTCAACGGCTGGAACGAAGTTCCCCATATAAAGTCCAAAGCCCCCTGAGCTGTTTTATTGTCATAGATGGAAGTTTTCTAAAAGGATACATCCTTGATGCCCCGGCTAATCTGTCCCTGTGACCTATAGGGACAGTAGCTATTTTGAAACCTTTCCTGTAAGCGCGGACGGTAAACTCTGACCAATAACTGTATGGCAGAAGGTGGCATTCAGGTGCAATGTTTAATGCGAGCTCCCTTCTTATGAAACGATATCCGCAATCCATGTCTTTAAAAGGCACTTTGAACGATAGCCTTACGAGTGAGTGATATATCCATGAAATCAATATCCTGTGCGGCGGGTCTTGTCTATCTACTTTCTCACCTATCACCATATCTTTATCTTGGCTGTTCCATGCGGCAAAAAGATTAGGGAAATCATCAGTTAAATATTGACCGTCAGAATCCACAAATATAATGGTATCATTTGTCGCTGCAATCAAAGCATCTTTGACTGCTCCGGCATATCCTCTACGGTTATCGGCCAATTCGAGTTTTAACGGTAATTCATTAGTAAGCCCTTTAAGAATCTCTCGCGTACCGTCTATACTCCCGTCTTCTGCAACAATGATCTGCGTCTCGGCATATTTAGAGACCATTGCATAAAAAGACCGCAGCACTTCTTCAATACTGTCAGCTTCATTAAAGGCGACCATAATAATATCGATTTTGTTTACCATACTTTTATGCTCTTTCAATTTGGAATTCAATCAACAACTAACTACAGTTATATCCTTATGAATAAAAGGCGTCCCCTGAGAACATGGCATTCATCAATTCGGGGTAAGTTTATTTTTTGTAGATACAAAAAATAAGCCGTCAAAAAAACTTACTGCTCTTTTCAATAAGAAGCTTAACAATAAGACGAAAGAAATATAAACAAAGAAATAGACCGCCAGTGGTTTTCGAAACAAGAAAAAATCATAAGATCCTATAAAAGGCATGTGCAGCAAATAGATTTCAAATGAATTTCTGCCAAGATAAATCAACGCTTTTGATTTTAATTTAACTTTATCTAAAATGCTACCAAACACACTGATCGCCAGTATTAAAAAAACCGGTGAAATTTTTTTTAAAAAAATAACGCTGTCCATATTTACCAATCCTGACTTTGGTAACCATGCAACGTCTTTGCCACTGTAATAAATAGCAACATATACGAAAAAAGCCGCTGCCATGCAAACAGTCAACAGAAAGGTATTGAACACAGATAAAAACTTAAATAACCTGTTACTGTACAATCCCAATAGTACCCCGACCGGGAACACAATATAATAGTGCTTCCACATATCAAAACAATCAGCTAAAAAAGGAACGCGCATAATCCAATATATTGAAAAACATGAAATTGAAAATAATATTAGCAGCTTGCTTAACGATCCGATTTTCAATAGTGAAACACAAAAATAAATTATGTAATTATAAATGGTATAGGAAATAAACCATAGGGCGCCATTCGGATAATCATTACACAGTATACCAGAGAAGCTTAGTGCAAATTGCTTTAGAGGATATGTCTTTTTCAAAAGCAGAAAATCTAATAAATAAAACAATAGCAAGGCAAACCAGGTGGGCAATAATATTCTTTTTATCCTTTTTTTAATAAAAGAGCTTCCGCAATTGTTCAAGTGATAGGTTTTAGTCAAGCCCACCCCGGATATTAAAAGGAATATTATTACGGCCCACGGCCCTGCGAATTCGAAAAACTGTATTCCCTCAATACGCATTACGGAAAAATGTCCTAAAAGTAAAAGAATTATTCCAAGGCCTCTTAACGAATTAGTTGTATCAACGTCAAACAAATCGTTAGCTGCTACTTGCTGTTTCTTCTCTAAAGATAGGATTATCAGTAATAATGTAATACTGCAGATAATTAGGAGTGAGAAATTGCCATAGGAAAAAGGTATTTCATTGTGAGGGTAAATAGAGATTAAATTATCCATATTTTACTTCCAGCTTATCTATATTTAAACTTATGAAAGTCAAGTTAGAGCAAGGATACAAAACAAATAAAGCACGATGATTAAATTGTGAGGTTACAGCATTTTTCATGCAGGATCACAAAATAAATATGAAGATCATCGTTGTCCAAAAATGTAATCTAATTCTTCTTGATGAAGTGTTTTACTCATATCGTTTATAAAATCTTTTGCGATAATCATGGAGTCTTTCATTTTGTCTTTATCAGTAAGTACATCGATTCGCACCATAAGCCCAACTCGTTTTTTATTGAATAATGAAAAATATAATTGCTTTATTTTTTGGTCTATCCATTCATGCACAATATTTTTGTCAATAATTATCCAGTAAAAACTTAGAAATTTCTCTTCCCCTTTCTCAGTAAAAAGGGTATGTGTTTGAAGTCTGCGTCCCATAACATTAAACTCCGTATCGTCAAGTTCCCTGATGTTGAAGCCTGCACTGGTAAAACACCCTTTTGGGTGGTGAAAATTCCCAGCATCCAAAATTATAAAAAGAAGTTTCTTGCCTTCATTATTTGTGTATTGATAAGAAAGCATATCGCTTATAAAGTTGGCCGTACTTCTCTGAATGCTTCCGTTTACCTCCTCAGTTATATTTTCCCCTCGCCATTTTGCTACAACAACAGGTAAATCAAGTTTAGCAATGAAGCCCGTGCCTACATATTTTTCTTTAGTAAAAGCAAAGCTTAAGACCGCACCTGATAGAAGAAGGATAATTACTACCCAGTATTTGTATTTCTCCATCGCTTGCCCTTTATTGTAATTTTCTATCTAAAAACGAATCAACACCTATCAAGCCCGATATAGTAATAACAAATATTACTATGCCGCTGAAGTTATGAAAAAATCCCTGACCGACTTTCTCTCCGAAGTAAAAGGTAATAAGACATAGAGATACTACACGTATTAGATTGCCGAATAAAGCAAAAGGGGCTATACAAGATGTTAGGATAATTTTTTTCGAGAAACCTCCACTGCCAATATAAACATAAGTCAACATTAAAGAAAACATGGTAATTAAAGAGCGAAATCCGCTGCATGGCGGACCCATAAAGATTTCACTGTAACCTATAGTTAAAAGCAGTCCTTCTCTTTTAATAGGATAATTTAATAAAACTAATATTTTTTCGGCTACTACAGAGGTACCGTGACGCATCGGTAATGTAATGCTGTCCAAAACTCCTAACGGCACAGGAACTAAAAGTAAAAGATAAAGAATCGGGAAGAATAATGGTTTCAGCATGTTTCTTCCGTATAGATAAGTCACAAGACCGAATAAAAGAGGAACGAGCGAAAGTGTTGATATAAACATGTATTCTTGTTTCCATCCAAAAACAAACATAATTAATCCAGTGAAAAGAATTATAAGACTGCCAATATGTCTGCCTGGATGAGTTTGCTGTGCAAGCTCTTTTATATCTTTTCTTTTGCGCCACACCAGCCATAAGGATAGAGGAAGAATGAAATAGGCGTGAGTATAATCTATCTTATCCCATTGAAAAAGATAGAGTTGATAGAAAAGAGGTGCGTACATAATTATTACTAAGGACCAAACTACATAATTAACCATTTAAGGATTCCCTCTTTCCGAAAATAAAAATTATGGTTCTGGTCAATAAATCTTCTCTTGTGTATCCCTTATTTTTTAAATCCCGTTCAATTTCCGGAGTCAATATTTTTTCGCCTTCTGTTGTGGTTTGTTCCTCAACTGTGCGGGTATAAGCTCTGAAAATGTTTCTATACTGTTTTATTGTGAATTTATTTAAATAAATATTTACGGGAAACTTATTGTCCCGGAGATGGTCCCATGGCGGAACTCTCATAGATGGCAATTGGTCAGGGTTCAACCATTCATGACAGATCCCTCCCGATATGCTTGGGAAAAGATGTATTGAAATGGCCGCAATCCCCGATGGTTTAAGCATCCGATTGACCTCCCTAACCGCACCTTCCAAATTGTCAATATGCTGAAAGACCATGTTTGAAAATATAAAGTCGAAGCTGTCAGTCTCAAAAGACGTATTTGTGGCATCCATTATACGGACATCAAGATTGTTGAATGTAACGGGTTTCCCATATTCTCTGGACAATTCGGTGAAGAATTTTTTATCAAAGAGAATATGTCTTGTTAAAGACTTTAATGCCCGTTCCATACCATTCAACCGCGCAACTTTCAAGAATACGGAGAAATTCATTTTATACGTCGGGGCATCTATATCAATCCCTACAACCGATGCGCCATCTGCATGAAAAAGCGCCACTTGTCTGGCAGTTTGTCCGCAACCTATTTCAAGGATTCTTGCTTTTTCGACAGGAATGCCTACATATTTATATAAATATCCGAGAAGCCGCTGATGGTGCCATATAGTTCGTTTGGCATCAGCAAAAGACTTATTTTTGTAAGCTCGATAAAGAAATAAAGCAGACTCTATCTTGCTGCGAAGAGATACTCCTTTTTTACACATGACTGTCTTCATAGTCGGTCCTACTTTGCCCCTTTTCCCAGAAGTACAACAGGAATAGTCTTTAGCAGGATTTTACAGTCAAGCCAAAGAGACCAATTATCAATATATTCCAAATCAAGTTTCATCCATTCATTAAAATCAGCAATCTCACTCCGCCCGCTAACTTGCCATAAGCATGTTATACCAGGTCTCATACTCAATTTTCTTCTCTGCCAGTTATCATATTTTTCAACTTCTGCCGGCAATGGAGGCCTTGGCCCCACCAAACTCATGTCCCCTTTAAACACGTTCCATAATTGCGGCAGTTCATCCAAACTATACTTCCTCAAGAACTTTCCTATTTTTGTCACTCTGGGGTCATTTGTCATCTTAAAAACAGGCCCGCACATTTCATTATATTTGAGAACTTCTTCAAGTTTGGATTCGGCGTCAGTAACCATGGTCCTGAACTTATAAAAAACAAATTTCCTGCCGTATAAGCTGCATCTTTCCTGCTTAAATAAAATAGTGCCTTCTGACGTAATTTTGATCAGGATTGCCGAGATCAGGAAAAAAGGCGAAAAGGCTATTAGCGCAACTGCAGAAATAAAAAAATCAATGATTCTTTTTATAAACAGGTACTCTAATTTTTGCGACACTCCCTCAAAAGTTAGTAAAGGGAAGCCGTGCAAGTCAGTTTGTTTTGCCTTCAAGATTTCAAGTTCAAAGATGTCAACGGCAAGATGAATAGCTAATCCCTCACTCTCGCAAAAACGTATTATTCCCTCAATCTTATTAAGCCATGAACGCGGGACAATAAATACAACTTCATCTACAACATTATTATGGATTATATTTGGTATATCATCGAAACTTCCTAACACTTTGTAACCGTATATTATATTTCCTGTTTTAGTCTTGTCCATGTCCACAAGACCTATGATTTTAATCGCCCATTGAGGATTATTGCTTATTAAACTAACGAATTTTCCTGTCCGTTTGCCTGTGCCTACCACTAAAATACTTCTAAAAGCGTACAGAGCACTTTTGAAATTGGTCCCTAAGCCCCATACGTATTTAACCATATATATAATTGCAATTTTTTCTATGATTATTAAAACAGCCGCAATAATAAATATAATGCCCATCATCAACCTTGTGACCTGCTCCTGCAAATGAAGGACAAATACGTAGCTGCCGAAAATAATGAAGCCTAAAACAGCTGTTTTAAATATTACGATTATTATCTCGGATATCTGCCGGACACCTGTAGTCCTGTACATTCCAAAATAATAAAGAAGAGTTCCCCATATGAACAGTAGAGCCGGTAAAAACCCGATATAAACATTAAGCGGTAAAACCCCTTCAAATCTTGTCCTTATGAAATATCCTATAAAAAATGATACCGCTACCACAAAAAGGTCAGCGATTAATAAAAACTTTTTAAGTGCTCTGCTTTGCTCTTTTATCATGGTTTGTTAAGAATTATATAGACATTTATATGCCTGATATATTTTATTTGCAATAATGTCCCAGTCATATTCTTTCTTCAACATATCCAACCTCGTTGTTTTTTCTTCATCAGGAGTTTCATTTTCCAAATGAAAAAGCATCATTTGCCTGAGATCTTCAAGATTCCCCTGCTTATAATAGCTGTTTCTGTCTAAATCTACTTGTAAATTTGCCTCAATATTACTGGCAAGAACTTCATTTTTGAAGCTAACAGCCTCAAGCAATACATGCGGTAAACCTTCAAACTTTGACGGCAGCACAAAAAGTTTTGCATTTGCAAATAGCGTTTGCAATTCTTTGCCTGTTATAAAACCGGTCAAAATGATGTTCTTTACTTTTTCAGCACGATCTTTAATCATTATGCTGTAACTATCCTCATGATCAGCATCGCCAGCCAAAACAAGCTTCCATTTGTTATTGTTCATTTGTTCGTATGCGCTGATAAGATCTTCAATTGCTTTTTCAGGTGTAAATCGTCCAGCAAAAAAAATGTAACTTTTTCTGCTCAACCCATATTTATTCAGATAGCGCTCCTCTTCATCCCTGGAAACTTCCATATGATTAATTTCGACTCCATTGGGTATGCGAACAACCCTGTCAGTATATTGTTTGATATATTCAGTATGCGCATCCGATACCGCTATTATCAAATCAGATTTGAGAGCGGCCTTTTCCGAAAGCCTCCAAACTATTTTTGCGACTTTACCCCATTTAGGATACAAGTAATCCCTCGACTGAAATGTTAATACGATTTTCACGCCAACCAGCTTCAATAATGGGATAAAAAGAGCGCAGCTCAATCCGTGAAAGTGCGCGATGTCTGGCCTTTTTATGACGGCAATTAAAGACGCTATAAAGCCGTACAGGATCTTTTCAAAATTTTTTGATTTTACCGACTTGACGTAGATAAATCTAACGCCTTGCCACTCATCTATCTTATTTTTGTAATACTTGGGAATTACCAAACCGGTAATTTCCAAGTCATCGTGTTTAGCTAATCTGCGGTACAATTCTTCGCAATATTTCTCGATTCCGCCCTGAACTTTTGGGAAACCACGCGCGCCAATCACAAAGACCTTCATCTCAATACCCTTCTTCCCATTAACGCTTATACTAATGTCAAACTCTTAAGTATTGTCTTAAACTATGAACCCACTTATTTTCAAATATACCTGAAACACGCACCTTAAACACAAACATTGGAAAATCTCTGATACCAATTCTTTCCAAAGCAAACAAATGACTTTGTCCACTTACGCAGCCGTTGTCGGTCGAGAAAGCAGCAGTGAACCTCGACTCTTTGACTATATCCATTGCTTGCTCGCTAAAATCCTGTCCTTTTTTTCCGAAAGGATACGCAAAATACTTAACTTCCTGCTGAAGAATCTTTTCCAGTTTAAGTTTTGAACCCCTAACTTCGGAAACCGCGGTTTCATAATCAACATCTGACAATGCCTTATGAGACATGGTATGAGCTCCGATGGTAACGTTATTCCTAAACATCTCGTTAATTTCTTCATCAGTCAACCCATGATCTTTTCCTATACGGTCTGTTGCAACGAATATTGTTGCGGGGAAACCCGTTACCTTCAAAACCTGAAACGCATTATTATAGTTGTCCTTCCAGCCGTCGTCGAAAGTGATCGCAACAACATCATTAGTTAAGCAGCCGCTGTTCCCTAAACTATTGATGAGAGCATCCAGCGATATAACGTTAAAACTTCTTTGCAAATAAGCCATTTGACGCTTGAATGTTTCTACCCGAACAGATATATGCGCATCTTCCCTGCCGTCATGAATGCGATGGTATGTCAGAACGAACATGATATAATTTTTAAGAAGTTTTTTCCTTAATAAAATATAACAATGCGCGATCCCTGAGAAATATAAAAAAAATGAGAACATGGCCCCGATATTCCATGCAATCTTATATTTTATTTCAGTGTATTTCCTGTTTTTCATTTTTTTTGAGCAGTTAACATTACACTGAGCATCTTCATCTCGGATGAATCCATCATACGGAATCTTTTACTGAGGTGAGGCTTAATCTTTTCCACATATTTTTCTTCCAACACGTCCAGTGGTAATGTTTCCACCTTTGTCCATCCATACTTCTCCAATAGCAGTTTGTATTCGAAGGCCCTAACTCTATTTAAAGGTGATTTGGGTTTGAACAGGTTCCACAAGAAATCATCATATCTGTAAATATTCAAAGGATCTTTATCCCTTATTGCAGAGGTATGTGTTCTTAAATCTATCTCGGAAATCAAAACCCCGCCGCTATTAACAACGCTGCTAAGTTCTTTTACTGTCTTCTCCATGTCTGGAAAGTATTCAAAAGCAGCCTGACTGAAAACAATATCGATCCCATCTTTAATTTTTGATATTTGAAATTTATCATCAACAATATAAATAACCCTTTCACTCTTCTTCTTGTAAAATTTATCCAGCTCTTCATTAAAAAAAACTGTATCGGTCTCAGGTCTTATATTCGCCAGTTTTCTGGAAAGCTCTTCGTAGAATTTTACAGGCGTTGACCGGGCAAGGGGATAGACATCTAACGCAATATACTTCTTTGCCCCCATCATTAGTAATATCAACCCAATCCCAAGGTCTGCTCCGGGGCCAAGCTCCAAAATAGTTTTGTTTTCCAATGGATTTATTTCTTCGTCCGAATACCTGCCAAGATACTTCAGCCATCCATCAACGACATTGATGTCATATTCAATGGCCCGTTCTACCTCATTTATGGAAAAACTTCTTGGTTTCCTGTAGCCGATTATACCCTGCTTTATGTAATTTAATAAAACGATAATAAGCCCCGTAAGATAATATATCTTATTATTGACTTCTTCAGGCCTTATGACATTCATTGGATACCGGCTAATGTTCCCTGTAATAGTCTATAACGTCTTTAATTATGTCATCGAGGGCATATTTAGGTTTATACCCCATAAGTTTTGTTATTTTCGTAAGGTCAGGGACTCTTCTCTGCATATCCTCAAATCCTTCTTCGTAGGCATCGTCATATGATATATATTGAATATCTGATTCACTTTGAGCCAATTTCTTTATTTTTACAGCAAGGGCTTCGATTGTTATCTCCTCATCGTTACCGAGATTAACAACCTCTCCGACAGCTTCATCTATCTGGCCAAGCTTTTCAAGTGCATAGACCGCGTCTTTAACATGCGCAAAACATCTTGATTGCTTCCCATCACCAAAGATTGTTATCGGTTTATTGTTCAATGCCTGCTTAACAAACCTGGGTATAACCATCCCATATCTGCCTGTTTGTCGCGGACCGACGATATTAAAAAACCTTACGACCACTGTAGGGAGCTTCTTCTCTTTCCAATAAGCTAACCCCAAAAATTCATCTAAGGCCTTTGAACAGGCGTAGCTCCATCTGCCTTTTGTTGTCGAGCCCAGGACAAGATCTCCATCTTCCCGAAACTTTTTTTGAGTGCTTTTACCATAAACCTCAGACGTAGAAGCGATTATGACCTTCTTCTTCTTTTTATTTGCAAGCTTGAGGACTTCTTCAGTTCCTTTTACATTGGTCTCTATTGTTCGCACAGGACTTTCAACAATGAGCATAACGCCGACAGCGGCGGCAAGATGGTAAATGATATCGCACTTATCAATAAGTTCAGCCAGCACCGGAGGATTCATTATGGTATCTATTACATAATTAAAACCTTTCCGTTCTTTTAAATGTTCGATGTTATCGATGGCGCCGGTTGAAAGGTCATCTATGATATACACTTGATGGCCCCCTTCAAGAAGTATTTCCGATAGATGAGAACCAATAAAACCAGCTCCACCTGTTATAAGTACTTTCATTGATATTTTCCTCCAATTTGTAAGTTTTCAGATGCTTGTTTATATATTTCCATTAAACTCTGATAATGTTTCCCGGGACTCAATTCATATTCTGCAAACATCCTCGCTTTTTCACCCATCATTTTTAATTTATCACGATTATTTAAAATATATTCAATCTTGGAGACCAGGTCTTCAGGATCTCCGGGTTCAAAAGTCATTCCTCTTTCAAAATCCTTCACAAGCTCAGGAATACCGCCACGTCTTGAGCCTATAACGGGTTTTCTCAATGCAAATGCCTCCATGACAGACATAGGATTGTTCTCATAGCATTCTGAGGGAAGAACAACGGCAAGACTTTTCCTTATCTCGTTATACAAGTCTTCATGTTTCATATGTCCAAAAAATCTGACATTGCTTATTCTTTCCAGCCTGACTTTTTCTTGAAGCTCATCCTTCAATGGCCCATCACCTATGATGTTAATTTGCACTTGCTCTCCCCTGTCCAAAAGAAGTTTCGCCGCTTCCAGTAAAGTGATCAGTCCTTTTTCATATGACAGCCTGCCGATATAGACAACGGATTTTGCTGGCACGCCGTGTATATCTTCCTCTTGATTAAGTTCTTCATCTTCATTAAGGTCAATAAAGTTAGAAAGATGTATTACCTTTTTCTTAAATCCCATTTTTCCCAGTTCTTTTTTAAGAAAAATACTTGGAGCAATAAAGATATCAACATTATTATAGACATCAAGAATCTTATGATGAAGAAACATTTCCGATGCTGCCAAAATACTTTTGGCAAGCGACTCCTTAACGCATCTGTTTCTAATCGCCATATAATACTTGCCGCCTTGACAGGCCTCACAAATCTTTCCGTCAGCAAACATATAATAAGCAGCGCATATCATTTTCAAGTCATGAAGAGTCATTACTACAGGAATATTTCTTTTCTTAAACTCATAAATGATTGAAGGTGAAATATGATAACAGATATCATGGAGATGGGCGATGTCTATCGGATATTTATCCAGCAGATTTGATAAATTCCTTCTCGCATTAAAAGAGTACAGGATTCTCCCTGCAATTTTAACCTGATTTAAAATACTATGCTGAGCTGTCAATTCCAGATAGGGCACAAAAAACTCATCCGTTTCAGACGGCAAATTTTCAGGATGATGCATTGAAAAAAAGACAACCCTGTGCCCGTGACTCTTTAGGAGTTCAGCCGTCTTAAGATACACTGCTTCCGGGCCCGCCCTGTAATAATGATATTTATTGACCAGAAGGATTCTCACGTTTTTCTTTCCTTCTTTTCATTGCTTACCATCCTCTTCAGGTATCCGCCAATAGTCAAGCGCAAAAATGACATCGGGTCTAACGGACCAGACAGCTCAGCTTATCAAGCAGATTTGATCTCTCTTTAAAACAACGTATAAATAAAAGGCGCAAGGGCTGAGGTCTCAGTAAAGATAATCAACGCGCCTAATAATACAAGAAATATGACTATCGGCGCCAACCACCATTTTTTGCGGATTTTCAGGAAGGACCAGAACTCAGATAATATTGATAACTTGCTCATCTAACCACTCCTTTCTTATTTTGAAAATATAATTGGCTTCAATTTATTGCCAAGGGCATCAGCAACTACCTTATGGCCTTCATAATTCAAATGCGGGGAGAATACACCAAGTATGGACGTGACAGCCCAACCGGGAGTTGCCCAATGCAACGGGATTCTTGTATTGACATAGTATGTTCTGAATAGTCTCTGCAGGCCGAGATACTCGATGTCAATCATTTTTGCATACTCTCTTAAATCGTCTTCAAAATAATTTGTATTAAAAGTTGAATCAAGCGCAACAAATCTTTTTTCGACCTCAGGGATGTATGATGGGATATCCAAAGTAACCAGCATAAATCTAATTCCTTTTTCTTTGCTAAATGCAGACATTGCTTTGATTAACATTTTATTTAATTGATAATTTTCTACATATAACGGGCGCGCATTTGCGGTGCACAGGCTCAAAAAAGGAGGAATTCTTTCCTCCCTTTTCGATATTCCTTCTTTTTTATTCATTCTGAATCTGTATCCCGTAATTCTTCCTTCAAGAAAATCATACCTCTCTTTAACAAGGGACAATAAAGCTGAATGCTGTTTAAACGGACTGAGAAAGGAAAAGATTTTGTATTGCCGCAAGTTGACAAAGTTTGTGTCAAGGACTAATTGACCGTTTTCGGAAATATGATAAAAAGGACGTCGCAGTTCCGTAGAAGTTTCTTGACTGACGTCTTCAATATCATTTGAGGGAAGAAAGAACAGCACCACCATGTCTGGTGAAAACCTATCAACTTCCTTTTGTAAAACCAGAAATTCTTCCGATTGAGTAAAACCGGAGCGCCCGAAATTCATTAATTCAACCTTGATATCCTGATTCGGAGTGTTATTCAATTGATTCTCTGCTAATGATAAAAAGGTCTTGTCAGACTCTACCTGATATGCCTCAACCATGCTATCCCCCAAAACAGCAATCCGAAAAGTATTTTGTGGTTTTTTCAATGACCACTCTTTGTCCCTCCAACCATAACTATTTATTTTCCCTGTAATAGGGTGATTATTCTCTTTGTTATACCAATATTCAGCACCGGCAACAGAACGATAACCCACAAACGAGTCGGGCGCAATCCAGGAGACAGCCGCCCCGAACAAATGTGTAGAGCGTAGTACAATTTCCAGCATTCCTATAAATAAAGAAACCAGGAGCATTGAGATTAAAAGATTTAGTAAGGTTTTCTTCACCATGCTTTTTGCGGGCTGCTGTAGAGTGTCAAGGTCGATTTATTTTTCAATATGCCTGGTATTTTTAAAACAATGTATAAATAAAAGGCGCCAGTGCAGAGGTTTCTGTAAAGATGATCAAAGCACCAAGCAATACAAGGAATATGACTATCGGCGCCAGCCACCATTTTTTACGAATCTTCAGGAAAGACCAGAACTCAGATAATATTGATAATTTACTCATCTCGATCTCCTTTCAACTTGTGTTCTTCATATCTTTAAAAAAAGATCTGAAGTATTCAGGGGAAATCCCTGCTTAGTTATCAGTTTTCGATACACTGCAATCTGCGACAGCAAATCCTTTGTATTTTTGTTCATAAAAAGGACACAGATGCTTGAATATAATTTCAGCAACTTTTATTGCCCCATCATTTGTATAATGAGAAAAGTCATAATAATATTTTGAACTTTTTGGCATTTCTTCAGCTAAATCAATAACCAGAACACTTTCTCTTTTCCCAACCTGCCTTACGACATCGTTATAAAGCTCCAACCTTTTCCAGGCGAGCTTCCCATTTTCGGTCCCACGCTTGTATACACGATCTAAATCTCTTTTAGTAATATCATCTGTTCCAAATCCATACAACGCTGGCTGCGTAATAAAGACAGGTTCAATTCCGTTTTCCCGTGATATTTGAATAAGTTTGTTCAGTCTCATTTCGTAACTTTTTAAAAACTTTTTATGTTTTTCAAGTGCAGCGCTAATGGCTTCTTCAGGCAGGTCTAATACCAGGCTTCTGTTTAAATCAACCTCTTCATCATGGTCAACACCAACTTTTGTTGCTTTTATATATCTAAAGATATTTAACCCAACTGCAAAAACCTCACTGTGATTTGATAACGCCCTTCCAATGCCCTTTAAAGATTTGACATAAAATTCATCCCTTATAATTGTCTTGTCATCCTCGAAATCTTTTTGATATTCATTGTTACCCTCGTCATTTATCCCTACTAAAAACAAAACGTTCCTGGGCGCAAGTTTTTTTAAATAATCTTCCATCAATATGATGTGTCCATATGTTGAATGTCCGTCAAGTCCGGCGTTATTTATCCATGACCTCTTGAAAGCGTTTGCTAAATTTCTCCCTAAAACATCGGGCCAGGTTTTTCCCTCAGACAGGTACGCGCACTTTGTGGTGCTGCCTCCAACGGTTATAGTAGTGAGGTACGTCTTGAAATCCTTGGGTGGCTCTTCTCCCCTAAAGCCCAAAGAGTTTGTCTTGAAGATTATAGTGCTATCCAATTTCTTTATTTTGTCGTTCTTAATAATATATTCTTCATTGGCTGATAAGACTATTTTGTCTCCTTTGACGCTAAAAGCAAAAGGATTATGAATCCGCAAGAAGATCTCACTTATAATAAAGGCGATTATGCATGCCAAGAATAACAGTAAAATATTTTGCGCTGTATTCTTTATTGTACTCAGTATGCTTTTCTCTGATTTTTTATTCTCTTGTAATTTATTAGCGGGAAGATTCATAAAATAAAAAGGAATGGCACATTTGCTTCAAGGAGATGAAGCAGGTATTATATTACTTCAAAAACCCCTTATTAAAACTGATTCATATAACGGCTCTTATCTATTGCAGTGTTATCCTTAGGCACCCAATAGCTATGAGACTTTTTATTACTGTTCGGACTGAATTTCTTATTTAAAAAGTCCTTGCCAAATAATCTTGATATAATTCCCAGAGGAGTAACCACTAAAAAAAATAAAAAACATAATATCGCCCTTGTCATAAACCAACCTATAACGACGGCTATTGTCATCCAGGCTTTCTGGAAAGGCCTGAGCACAGAGGGAACCATCAGTCCGGTAAAAACGAGCGCCGCACCTATGCCGATAAAATAAGGGTAAAAAGTTCTACCCCGCCACCATAATACCCCCCCCAGCAGCAACAAAACTGTCCCTACAGTAAGACCAAAATTACGGAGGTCTTTTTTCTCACTTTTAATTTTCTTAATATCATCAATCAGCATATTTTCTCCTAATCCAATTCAAATTCTTTTTGCCAGTCAGTATCCTTTTCAAGAGGTTTCTGATCTTTCTTATCCAACAAATAGTTGCCCATAATTAAATAATCCATATTAGTCCTCATGAAACAGCGGTAAGCATCTTCAGGGGTGCAGACGATGGGTTCACCTCTTACATTGAAAGACGTGTTGATAATTACAGCACAGCCGTATTTATCGTAAAATCTGGATATCATTTTGTGATATAACGGGTTCGTTTCTTTGTCAACGGTCTGGATCCTTGCAGAATAATCTACATGAGTAATTGCGGGGATGTTAGAACGGCTGACATGCAGCTTATCGAGTCCAAAGAGTTTTTGTTCTTCTTCTGTCATTTCCCTTCGAAGTTCTTTTTTAACAGGTGCTACCAAAAGCATATACGGGCTTTCTCTATCCAACTCAAAGTAATCGGAAACTTTTTCTCTAATAACAGAGGGGGCAAATGGGCGGAAGCTCTCACGGAACTTAATCTTCAAATTCATTACTTCCTGCATCTTGGTAGAACGTGCGTCTCCAATTATTGAGCGGCCGCCAAGGGCTCGTGGTCCAAATTCCATTCTGCCCTGGAACCATCCGACAACATTTTCCTGAGCAATCAGATCAGCAATCTTTTCGGGTATCACATCGTCGGTCAACTTAATAAAGGGAATTCTATTTTTATTCAGATAATCAGAAAGATAATCACTTCCAAATTCCGGACCAAGATATGAGCCTTGCTGGAAGTCTTTCTTGTTATCGGCGGCCCTATTGTTCTCCAAGTATTGATACCAAACAAATATTGCGGCCCCCATAGCGCTTCCTGCATCGCCTGCGGAAGGCTGTATCCATATATTGTCAAAAATGCCTTCTCTCAGTATCTTCCCGTTGCCGACACAATTAAGAGCCACACCTCCTGCTAAACAAAGATTTCTCTGCCCGGTCTCTTTTCTAACATGGCAGGACATCCGAAGCATTACTTCTTCAGTGACGTCCTGAACAGAGCGGGCCAAATCCATTTCTCTTTGAGTCAGCGGAGATTCCGGTTTTCGGGGAGGTCCACCAAACAGCTTGTCGAACCTGCCATTTGTCATTGTTAGTCCCACACAGTAGTTGAAATATTTCATATTCATTTTGAAGGAACCGTCTTCTTTTAAATCTATAAGCTCGGAAAGGATGACATCTTTATATTTCGGTTCACCATACGGCGCTAAGCCCATTACTTTGTATTCCCCGGAATTGACTTTAAACCCGGTATAATAAGTAAACGCTGAATAAAGAAGACCTAAAGAATGCGGGAAACTTATCTCTGCTTTTATTTCTATATTATTGCCCTTGCCGACACCGTAACTGGTTGTTGCCCATTCCCCGACCCCGTCCATCGTAAGAAAGGCAGCTTCCTGATACGGGGAAGGGAAAAACGCCGCCGCTGCATGGGATTCATGATGTTCGGTAAAGATAACTTCCCCTTCATATCCGAGTTCGTTCTTTATCAGCTCTTTCATCCAGAGTTTTTGTTTAATCCAGAGCGGTACCGCCTTAATAAATGACTTGAAACCAGTCGGCGCATATGAAAGATACGTTTCCAATATACGCTCAAATTTCAGAAACGGTTTATCGTAAAAAGCGACATAGTCAATATCACGAGCCGACAATTTGCTGTTTTGAAGGCAGAACCGAATAGCGTTTACAGGAAAGGAAAAGTCATGTTTTTTCCGGGTAAATCTTTCCTCCTGTGCTGCTGAAACAATCTTTCCGTCTTGAATCAAACAAGCAGCGCTGTCATGATAAAAAGCTGATATGCCAAGGATATTCATGCTAATTATTCCTCCATAACTCTTCCTTAGATACATACAATTCTTTAAAAACAATTACTTTACTTGCCATGTTCAATCTATATACCCCAAGCCTTTTAATTCATCCATTATTTGTCTCTCATCTTCAGCAGTATAAATCTTCTCTTCTTTTTCCTCGGTTTCATCGGATGTTGAATCTGAAAATACAAGTGGATTAGATTCAAAAAATCTATCTTCAAATATGGATTGGATTACCTTACCATCCATATTTGATGGAACAGGTAATCCCATTAGATACAAAATAGTCGGCGCCACATCGGTTATGTTTATATTACCAATTCTTAATCCCTTTTTGATAGTCTCTTTATCATAAGCAATAAAAATGCCGTCTTGATGGTGGTATCCGTCTGATGTATTGACCTTGACTAAACACTCTTTGCTGAGAGACGCTGGCAATGATATTAATGATTGATAAAGCACGTAGCCCTCTGCAGGAGAAAGAACCAAGTCAGGCGCATCTTTAAGAAACGGGCCGCTATAGATTTGTTCCGAAAAGAATACATCATCCACAATCTGCTTCCCGCTTTCTTCATCTCTCAAGGATAATAGCTTACTCCTCAATTCAATTCTCAACCGGTTATATGCCTCGCCTTTTTCAACAATGCCTCCCACATCCCTCCCTTTCAGATTTATATGTATTCCATAAGAGGAGGAATTAGGCGTGTATGCCTGAGTCTTTTGCAAATTAAGAAAATTTGCCACTTGAACCACTTCAGTAGGCAGTCCCTCAAAATACTTATTATTCTCAACTCCCATTTTCTCCCTGATTTTGGCAGTAACAAGCCTTTTCATATTTTTTACAAGAAACCCGTTCTTCCCAAGCCAAACATTAATATAAAAATATTTCTTTTTAGAGCAAAAACCATGGTCGGAAAGTATAATAAGTGACGTGTCATCATTCATATTGTTTAATATGTCGCCTAAGATATCATCAATCTGGCTATAACATCTCAAGACATATTCATAAATTTCTTCTGAGATGAAATCGGTCTCTTCACTATCCAGATATTTCCACAACACATGCTGAACTTTATCAAAACACATGAATAAAACATACAAGAAGTCCCACTCTTTCTCCCTGCTTAAATACTTGAATGCTTTGTATCTCAACTCAGTGGCTTTCAGCACTTTATCAATAAATGTTTTTATCTCTTCTTTAGTATAATTACGCCATTTCTTTGCTTCAGGGACCTTAACGTTAAAGATATATTCCCCCGTCTCTCTCAAAATCTCGGCATACAACTCGTGAGGATAGGTATAGCTTTTTGCATTCGCCGGAGAGATAAAACCGGAAATCATGAAACCGTTAACCTTCTCGGTGGGATAACTAAGGGGAAAATGGATTATGCCGACCTTTTTATCGTGTTCCCCGATTATATTCCATATCTTCTTTCCTCTTATCATTTTACTGTTGACTATTGTCATTTTTTTATCCGCCCCCCTCACAACAAAGTCATAAGCTCCATGTTTGCCCGGATTTTTGCCTGTAGCAAAAGAACTCCACGCAGGGGCAGTAAGAGGAGGATATGTGGATTTTTGAATGCCTGATGCCCCATTGTCGATTATGCTTTTTAAATTTGGCATCATGCCCTTTTCCATCAGTGGTTGAAACAATGTGAAAGTAGCTCCGTCTAAGCCTACGACCATGACCTTTCTATTATTACCTTGCATGTAATAGACCTTCTTTGAAATGCACCATCTTTTGGTAGAACAACTTCAGAATATACTCGTCGTCTTCTTCCAATTTCAATACATATATAAAAAGAGAATATGAACCTGCAAAAAGCAATGAAAGGACCATCATCACAAGAAGGGAAATCTCCTGTATATTTTTCGACACAAAGAAAACCAGCAAAAAAGACAAGAGCCCGGCAGCGCACGGCTTCAAGAAGTTTAGCTTGAAAGGATGCATCTTCAGAACAAAATATACTTCGATCAATCTCAATATATTCACAAAGGCGATTGACGACCCCGTGGCGGCAGCGGCTCCGACAACACCATATCGTGGAATCAATAGATAGTTGAGAATAACATTCATCGATAAAAAAACCAGGGAGTTAAAAAGGACAATCTTCGCCTTCCCTGTCATCATCAGCATATAGCCTACCGATCCCACTCCTGAATTTATAAGCTCGCCGGTTCCCAGAATTATTAATGCAGCAGCGCCAACGGCAAAGCCCTCTCCGAATATTTTCATAATCGATTCTGCAAACAGGACAAACAAAAGAAAAAGCGGAAAACTTAGAATAAAAGTCCACTTGGTCGTAGTCTTGAACAGATTTTCAAGCTTCGTTGTCTCACCCTTACTGTACGACTCGGATATCATGGGTGCGAAAATGGAGTTAAATGAAGTCATCGGCAGCAAAACCAGTATTGCAACCCTGACGACAGCCGAATATACTCCGACCTCAACCGGTGTCTTGAAGTATCCCAGCATCAAGGAATCAATGTAAAAGGTCACGACCCCCATAAGCTGTGTCAAAGACATAGGCAGCGAGAAAGCCATTAGCTCTTTTTTCTCATAAATGGGTACCGGTAATCTTTTATACACAGGGAATATCTTAATCAAATAATAAAATGAGAATATAAAACCCGCCAGAATGGAAATTACGCTGGCTGCCAATATCCCGCCCAGTTTCAATCCTATCAGAAAAAGGACCACCATTGCTGTCAGTTTGATCATCGGTTGATAAAACTTTTGTATATATACCTGATATTTTATGACCTGGAAGGACTGTATGACCTTCAGCCAAAGCTCGCCAAGGGTAAGAAAAGGAAGCGATATAATCAAGATTTTAATTGCCAACCCCAGGCTTTTGTCATGGAAGAACTGTTCAGCCATGTAGTCGGCGCAGAAAAAAATTATCAGCGTGAGCGCGAGGCTGAGGGAAAATGTTATCTTCGTGCCGAATACTATAGCGCCTTTCAGTCTCTGATTATCGTCTTTTCCTTTATAAAAGGCTACGAACCTCAACAAGCCTTCATTAAGCCCGGCACTCGAAAATATCTGAGCAATCCATGTAATGATATTGGCAAGATTGAAAACTCCAAATATTGAAGGGCCGACAGTCCTTGTCATAGCTATGCTTGTGACATATCCAAGTATATTAAAAACGATCTCCCCTATCCCGCTGATACCGGCATTCTTGGCGATTTTTGAAAGGTCTGAGTGATACGCTGATGCGGTTTCTTTATTCATTTTTTAATAATATGTATTTCAAGCCTTCAAAGGACCCGATGAAAGAATCCGGGTTCAGGCTTGCAACGCTTTTTCCGGTATCCAGCATTATCTGTCCGACAATGCTCCAGTAATAGGCAAGCCAGTTTGTAATCTTTCTGGGCATACTCTTTTTTACCAGCTTATGCATATGGATAAGATACAATTTGTTCAGCTCTCTTATATTCAAATGCGTCTCCTGCGAGTGCCTGTGAGTTGCCAATGCATACGGTGTTTGATAGAGCTTATATTCCCTTGACACCCTGTATGAAATCTCAATATCTGTACATCTGCTGAACGTCTCGTCAAACCGGAACTCTTGAAAAACTTTCCTGTAATAGCTGCATAACAATGTCGTCATTCCCTCAACCTCCACAATCTCCTTTGGGAATGGAACAAAAACATACCCCATCGAAGGCAAAAACCTGCTCCGGCCTTCTTCCGATATTCTTGTCATTAAGAACAATTTTCTGTACAGATTATGTGACTTCGACATGCCGTAATAATTATGAACGGAACCCTGAACACCGCCTACATGCCGGTTTTTTTCAAGTTCATAGACTTCCAGCATCTTCTCGTGGCAGGTTTCATGCAGGATTACATCATCATCCTGAAAAAAAACTATTTCGCAGTTTGCATTATCAGCCCCAAAATTCCGTTGAATGTTAACCCCGGGCTTGCTGCGTAAATAAACGAGCTTGATCCTGTCATCAACAATCCTCTTGCAATTTATTTGATTTTCCTCGCTTAAGCTGTCGGAGCTTGCGTCAACAATAATAAGTTCATCAGCCAGAACAGTCTGGCTTGCAATCGAACTCACACTGTTTTGTAAGTCTATCGGTCTGTCTTTAGTGGGTATGATAACGGAAAACGTCATACTGACTATTTGATATAATAATTTAATTCCTGCCATGCGAGGAATTAATCAAATATTCTTTGCCCCTGATAGTGTATCCAATGTTATCTCAAATACCGCCGCGTTTGGAACGTTGACAGTTTTATAAAGATTCAAACTCTTTTTTGCATGCCAAAGAAGCAACACTCTGATTATCGCGACATGTGTGACTATTACAACGTTCCCGGTGCCTTCATTCCGGTGAATTATTTCGGCACCCTTAATGGCACGGTCAAGAAGCTCTTTTAGTGTCTCCCTTCCCGGCAATGTCAATTCCGCCGGCTTACTTTGCCATACTTGCCATTCTGTTAAGTATGATGCGGCAACTTCATCTTCGGATAACCCCTCCCATGGCCCTAATTCCATCTCCCGGAAAGAATCTTCAAGTTGAACATTTATTTTAATAGTATCGGAAATAATCTTCGCCGTCTGCACCGCCCTCTGAATCGGGCTTGAATACAATGCCCGAACTCTGTAAGATCGCAGCAGCCCGGCAACCTCTCGCGCCTGCCGAAGACCTCTTTCGATCAGATGCTCGGAGCTTTTGCCCGCATACACTTTATCAATATTTGACTGGATTTCCCCGTGCCTGACCATTAATAATTTCATATCTCTAACAAGGGGCTTGAAATACCCGACATTCTAAATAACTATTCCGGGGCGGCGTTGCGCAACTGCAATTCCCTGCACAGATATTGCATTAACATGTGGACCACGATCAGGTGCACATCCTCGACTTTTTGCATATCATTAATTGAAACAACAAAAGAGATGTCTGCAAGTGCAGCCAGTTTCCCGCCTTCAAAACCGGTTATTCCGATGGCCTTTGCCCCTTGTTCCTTTGCGTATGAGATCGCAAGGAGCACATTCTTTGAATTGCCGCTGCCAGAAATGCCAATGACAATATCCCCCGGCTGCAAAAAGTTTTTGAGCTGCTCAATAAAAATTTGGTCATAGGAAAGGTCATTGGCATAAGCCAGAATGCTGGGCAGATTATCATTCAAACAAATGACCTTAAATTTCTTCTGCAGTTCAAGGCAGGTCCCTTTATTTATGTCGCAAACAAAATGGGATGCAGTAGCTCCGCTGCCGCCATTTCCCATTATAAACACCTGCTTCCCGTTATCGTATGCTTGTAACAGTGTCTGAGCAATTTCTAAAAATTGTTCATGCGGGAAAGTATCTAATAACTCTTTTAATTGGCCCAGGTAATCAAGACTTAATTTATTTTGCATTTCCTCTCCGGCTTAAATTTATTTTAAAGGATATCTTCGATAATTGAATATTATCCTGCTTCCGAAATGATCGAGTATAAAAGGCAGTTCCCTGTATTCTCTTAAAGCGTGCCTGACCTTATCCTGTTTATTTTTTGGGACATAAAGCAAAAGAAAACCGCCTCCTCCAGCTCCGCATATCTTACCGCCAAAAGCGCCGGCCATCAAGGCTTTTTCATACATCTTATCTATTTCCGGATTTGAAATAGAGTCAACCAATGATTTCTTCATAAGCCAGTTCTCATGGAGGATTCTTCCAACTTCATCAAATTCCCCCTCAAGAATACAATTGGTCGCTTCGCCGACATAATTTCTCATTTTCCTCAAAACTTCTCTTTTATTTTCCGTGTCCTTATTCTGTTTCTCAAGAATAACATTGGCATCTCTTGTTTTATTTGTGAAAAAAAGCAGCAAATTTGATCCGAATCTCAAAAAATTATTATTAAATACAGCAAGCTTAGTAACTGACACCCGTTCATCGGGATGGAACGTTATCGCGTTAAGCCCTCCATATGCTGCAATATATTGGTCCTGTTTGCCAATCGGTTTTTTGCAGATATCAATTTCAATCTCGCAGGCCTCTCTGGCAAGTTGTTCCGCCGTCACCTGTACCCCGTTGAAATGATATAAAGCATTTAATAACCCCACCGTGACACTGCTTGAAGACCCAAGTCCGGAACCTTCTGAAGGTATATCAGCAAGAGTAGTTATCTCAACCCCGTTTACAACCCCGGCTTTTTTCATTGCTTCTCTGACCAAGTCATGTTTTATTTCCGATACTTCATCAACCCTTTCACTCAGCCTATAATTAACGTATATTTTTTCATCAAATCTTTCAGTAACTATTATGTAAACGTATTTGTCAATAGCTGTACTGAGAACCATGCCGTCTTCCGCCTGATAAAATGATCTTAAATCCGTTCCGCCTCCAACAAAAGAAATTCTCAACGGTGTTTGTGAAATGATCATTTGTTATCCTCCTGATTGACCAAAAGCAATTTTTATTATTTTATTCTTTATTCAATCAGTTTTTTAAATATATTATTTTTTAAATCCTTATCAGCCTGAGTTAATTTTTCAAAGGTCCCTATATCAAGCAGATAATCTTCCATAATATATCCAGATGATTTCCCAACAATGCACGGAAGCACATCATAACCAAGGTCGAATACATCCTTGTCCGGGAAAAAATCTATCAACCTCGGATTACTCAGCATAATTCCTGCAAATGCCAAATCTGAAACAGGGTTTTCAGGTTTTTCTGTAAACGAGATAACAGTTGAATTCTCGTCCATTTCAACTATTCCGCACTCCCTGGGATTTGGTACCCTGACAACAGCTAACGTAAAATCTTTTTTGTTTTTATTATGGAATAAAAGCATTCTTTCCAGATTTATATTGGTAAGGTTGTCTGCATAAAAGATAAAGAATGCCTTTTCTTCTTTTACAAAATCCCAGTTTTTTTTTATCGTCCCGCCGCTTCCAAGAAGATTTTCTTCATGCGCCAATTTTATTTTGAGCCCGCTTGAATTATTGTTTACGTAACTTCTCACATTCCCGGCAAGGTGTGAGGTATTAATGAGAACCTCATTTATTCCATATATCTTAAAAAGATCAAACCAGTACTCTATCAACGGACGTCCACAAACAGGGATAAGACATTTCGGTGTTTGCAGCGTCAACGGTTCTAAACGCGTTCCTTTCCCGGCGGCAAGTAGAAAAGCCTTCATTCCTTTATGGTTCTTACAACACCTTTGTTCTTCATTGTCTTTTCTGCGTAATCCAGAATATCTTCGATATCGGTCTGGCGGTTGAGATATTGCCAGTATTCTTCTATACTGCGTTCAATGGGAACCTTAGGCGTCCAGCCTAAGGATCTAAGCTTGGTTATGTCCGAAAATATATTTCTTGTGTCACCGTAGCGATAGTGTTTTAAAATGACCGGCTCTATTTGTCTTCCTGTCACCTGCTGCATCTTTTCATAGAAATCCAAAACCGTATATGGCACTCCCCCGCCGACATTGAATCCCTGATAGTCAGCTCTGCCATCTTTTAGCACCAGCATGTTGGCATCAATAACGTCCTGATAATTTATGTAGTCTCTGATCTGCCTGCCATCCTCGTAAATGGTAGGCTGTTTATCAAAATAAAGATGAAGAGCAAAAATCCTCATCGCGCCGGAATAGGCATTATAGAAAGACTGCCTCGGGCCTTGCACAATGGAGTAACGAAGTGCTACCGAGGGGATCCCGTATCTTTTCCCTAAATTAATGGAAATTATTTCCTGTGAATGTTTTGACATGGCATACTGATTTTGAGGATTGACCATGTGCTCGGGCGTTGGCAGATACTGCATATACTTGTTACAATGTGGACAGTGATGTTCCCAATCGCCCATTGATAACTGTTCTTCAAGACGAATATCCGGGGTCAACTCTCCATGCTCCTGGCACCGGTATAAACCTTCCCCCAGGACCGCCTGTGAAGACGCAACTATGACTTTTTTGACAGGGAGTTTGTTCTCGACAATAATTTCATAAATGAGCGCCGTGCTTACACTGTTTACGTGGAAATATGTGCTGAAGTCGGGAAGATAATCCTGATATGCCGCAAGGTGGTAAATTGCGTCAATTCCTCTCATTGCTTTCTCAAGAGCCTCCTTGTCCCTGACGTCGCCCATTACAAATTCCGCCTTTGGGTTAATGTAGTCTGGTTTGCCTTTCAAATGCACCGGTTTTTGCAAGTTATCAAGTATCCTTACATCGCAGCCTTCCGCGATCAGCCTGTCTGCTGTATGCGAGCCTATGAAGCCTGCACCGCCTGTTATAAGAACCTTCACTAAAAAAACCTCTCATTCATGTTTAACTCCCATCGATTGCAAAGTAACTTTTTCAGAATTAACTCGCCGGCAGACACGAAGAAAAAATCAGGTAAAGTTTATTTCCTTCCCTTCCTTAGCGGATTCTTCTGCAAGCTCGCACATCTTGACAGCCCAAAGTCCCTGAAGCCCGTCATTTCTGAATGAAGTTCCAGTGACAACGGAATCCAGGAAAGATTGACATTCATTGAACAAGGGCTGAATATTTTTGATTTCAGGAGTTAATATCACTCCAGGCTTATATTCAAATTTTGTTGATGTCTGCTTATCCGCGCCGATTCGCGTATCAATACCTTCATCAAAAAAGCGCACCTTCTGCTCCGCCATATCATCAAAGAAGATTGACCACTTGGATCCGTACATTTCAAACTTTCTGATCTTATTCGGTGTATGCCAGCTGACATGTATAACAGCTTTCTTTTTGCCCGGATAAGTCAATTGAATAACAGCCATGTCATCTAAACCTTTCCCGCTGTAATCGTTTGCTGTTGCATAAACCGAGACAGGAAACTCCCCGAAAAGATAATTGGCTATTGAGAAATCATGCACGGCAAGGTCCCATATGACATTATCTTTCGACAGCGGCGGGCGCAGATTGGCTCTGTTTGATATAAAATAATACGGCTTAAATTCTTCCGTAGTATTTATAAATTCATGAATTTGCTCAATGGCAGGATGAAATGTAAATAAATGACCTACCCCGATTTTTAAAGAATTTTTAACCGCCAACGCATTTAATTTCTCAGCGTCGGCAGTCGAATTCGTGAAAGGCTTTTCAATAAAGATATGCTTACCCGCCGACAGCGCTTTTTCTGCCAGATGGAAATGCGTATTCACCGGAGTGACAATTACCACCAGCGTTATATCATTGTCATTTATTATAATGTCGGCATTTTCAACTACTTGTATATTGGGAAAATTGTCTTTTACAAACTGCCTCCTGCCGGGCTGGTTGTCGGCAACATATTCAATACTGACATTATGAATTTGTGCAAAGTTACGAATTAAATTAGGCCCCCAGTATCCTGCCCCAATAATTCCGATTTTTATCATTTCTTGACCTCGGGTTTAAGTTATACTCCGGTCTCCCCGGAAATTACAACTGAAATAGTATTGAATAAAATTTCCAAATCCAACGCAATTGATCTATTACGGACATAGTAAAGATCCAGTACATGCTGATCCGCAAAATTTACTCTGTTACGTCCGTGAACCTGCCATAATCCTGTCAAGCCTGGCAGGACAGCAAATCTTTCCTTTTGCCAGTTATCTAACAACTCATATTCATAAGGCAATACAGGCCTTGGTCCCACAAGCGACATTTGCCCTTTCAGGACATTAATTAATTGGGGAAATTCATCGATGCTGAATTTCCTCAGCCACTTGCCTACTGACGTTATACGAGGATCATTCTGAAGTTTCTGGCCATTGCTTAATCCCATAGCTTCTGCTTTCACTAAATTTCTATGGGCCGAATCATCTTTATTAATAGCCATGCTCCTGAACTTGTACCAAACAAACTTTTTTTCTTTATAGCCGACTACCTCCGCCCTATAAAAAACAGGCCCTTTCGAGTCTATTTTTATTAAGATTGCTATTATAAACCACAACGGAAGTAACAATATAACAAAAACCAAAGCTACGGTATAATCTATAATACGTTTTAGAATAATGTATGTATATTCCTTGAATCCTGTTATAGGTGGTATTTGAAATGTGCTAAAACCACTGAATTTTTCCACCTCAAGCTTTTCAGGGACAATCCGGTACAAGTCTGAAATAACATGGATTGGTCTATGCAATCTGCGGCACGTATCAATAATTCTTTGCAATTTATTATACGAAACGTTTGTCAGCGCTATCAATATTTCATCAAATTTTTCTGAATATTTACCTACGTTCTCGATCTTGTCCAGGACTTTGATGCCTTCAAGTATCTCTCCAGACTCCTTAAAATCATCTAAAAAGCCTATCGGATGAAAATAGGAATATTTATTATTTCTTAACTCCCGTGCAATTTCACAGCCTCTGTTGTCTGCGCCAATCAAAATCACTCGCGATCCAATTATCTTATTTTTAAGTACATAACCTAAAGAAATTTTAACAAACAAGATACGGTACAAAAGAAACAATATTAACAAAATAAAAAAACTTGCAACTATTTCACGCCTCAGCATTAATATGGGATGTTTAAAAATGAAAAGTATTGCAATTAAGAGACCAAAACTTACTAACATGGATTTTATGACAACAACAAATTGATAGTATGAGTTAAGCAACTTATGCATCCGGTAAAGACCGGAAATCTTAAAAATAATTAATTCTGAAAAAATGACTATCGATGCAATTTTCATTAAATCAGTATCAGATATCGTATAATCAACATTCCTTGCATAATTAACAAAATAGAAGGAATATTTTAATGCCGCATAGGTTATAAAACTATCCAGAAGCAAAAATATTATCTTATATTTCTTATACCGCATGATTAGTCAGATAAAATTCTTTTATTTTGCTCACAACATATTGAATCTGGGCCGAAGTCAACTCAGGATACATAGGAAGAGATAGTATTTTGTCCATTTGTGTCTCCGCTATTTGAAAATCGCCCTTTTTATATCCCAACGATTTATACGCCTGCTGTAAATGAAGAGGAACAGGATAATGCAATCCGGTTGAAATACCATTTTGACTTAAGAAATTTTGCAATTCGTTGCGCTTAGGCACTTGAACAACATACAGATGGTAAACATGACGCACTGATTCCATTTCTTTTGGAACAACAACTTCAGGGATGTCAGACAGGAGGTTAGAATATAATGCTGCATTTTTTCGCCGTTGCTCTGTCCATTGTTCAATATAACGCAGCTTAACTGACAAGACCGCTCCCTGTATCCCTTCCATCCTGTAATTGTGACCAACTAATTCATGGTTATATTTTTTGCTGCTTCCATGGTCTCTTAATTTTTTCATCTTCTCATACAATTGTTCGTCGTTGGTCAGAACTGCTCCCCCTTCGCCGTAAGCGCCTAAATTCTTGCCCGGATAAAAACTAAAACAGCCGATAATACCCATCGCCCCTACGCGTCTGTTTTGATATTCTGCGCAATGTGCCTGGCATGCGTCTTCAACTACCCACAATTTATGTTTTTCTGCAATTTGTAATATCATTGCCATGTCGGCAGACTGCCCATACAAGTGCACGGGGATAATACCTTTTGTACGATTTGTAATTGCTTGTTCAATCTTAGCGGCATCAATATTGTAATAGTCGGCTTCACAGTCTACAAAAACAGGTTTAGCGCCTGCTAAAGACACGGCTTCCGCGGTAGCAAAAAAAGTATTGACAGGCACTAAAACTTCATCTCCCGGGCCTACCTCTAATGCCATCATCGCCAGGTGCAATGAATCGGTTCCGGTGCTGTTTGCAAGGCAATATTTCGCCTGATGCATTATTGCAAATTGTTGTTCAAATTCTTCAACCTTCGGACCCAAAATATAGGCGCAACTCTCAAGCACTTCATGAATTTCGGCATTAACCTCATCTTTAATATTTTGATACTGCATCTTCAAATCAACAAAGGGCACTATCATTAAATTTCTCCTTATCGTCAGTTTTTTCTATAAATGACTTGGCATGTCTTTACTGCTTGAAGTAGATGCTGTTATAGAATTCAAATGAAGAATTAAATTTTCTATTTATTAAAGAATTCCCCGAATTTTTTATAATGAGGCTCATCTTTTCGTTGGAGGTTCCTTTTTACACTATCATCTAAATATGATCTGCGATAAACAACCTGTTCGTCTATATATACTTTTGTATAATCAAGATACCTTTGAAAATTTATCTTCCCACCCAGCATAAGTTTTATTTTATTGTACATGACCCACAATAACGGACCCGCCTTGGGAAGCTTTGCATACCTGGGATGCCTCATTGCGGTCTTGGCCGATCCGACCATCCAACAGTTATGCGCACAGTTAGATACTTTCTCTCGGACCTCTTTAGCGGCTTTTCCGTTCAAGACGTCGTCCCATTCCTGCTGTTCCAGATTCCCCATTTTTAAATCCGGTCTTACATTACATGCATAAACATCACTCCATGGGTCAATAAAGACAAAATCCGTGCCGGCAGTACATTTCAACATCCGCTCCTGACCTAACATCTTGGCCATAAGCCCCAAGTTCAAATAAGCACGAAACCAGTGCTTGATTTTATAATCTTTCAATAATGCCGTGACCAGGTCCTCCATCTTCTTTACCATTTTAATACGGTCATATGGAACATTATCGCTTTTATGAAACTGAAAACCATTATGAAGCGCCGAGGTAGCGAACTCAAAACCATGTTTCTTGGCAAAGTGAAACAGCTCGACAGCTTCTTCAATATTATCATCCTGCAATACCATACCAAAGCCTATATCTTTGCCCCCCAATTCTTTTAGGCGCTTTAATCCATTTATCTTTTTTTGATAACCGCCTCTTTCACCCCGAATTTTGTTATTTGTTATTTCACATCCCTCAATGCTGAACCGTATTTTGGTACATGGATATTTTTTAATTACAGGTTCTATTCTTTCCGGCAGTAATCCATTGCTGCTGATTTCAAAAGTCATGGCTTTAGGGGAAAGTAAATCCGCAATTTCCATTAGATCACGTCTCAATGTCGGCTCACCGCCCGTAAGATTCAAATAGTCCAACCCGGCAGGAATTTTTCTTAGGGTTTGCAGGGACACCTCTTCTTTTTCAACAGTAGGATTTTGCCATACATTACACATGGAACACTTCGAATTACATCTATAAGTAAGAATTACACATACATCCATTATTATCTCCAGAGATCGTTTTTTTTTAAAATTGTAGATATAGTTATCTTATAATTTATTGTTTTAATAATTCAATTATACAGTTTATAAAATTATGCGAAAATTCAATAAATTTTTTATTTAAGGATTGAATAGTAAACAGCCTCGGTTTGTTCAGTGATCTTGTCCCAGTTATAGTTTTCAGCTATATGCCTTTTTGCCTTTTCCGCCAATCTCTCGCCGGAGTCCGGGTTTGCAAGAAATTCTTTCATTTTTCCATAAAGGTCATCAGGGTCAGCATTCTTGAAAGGTATCGCAACTTCCTTTGCAATTTCCATATCTTCGGGAATGTCGCTGAAAATTACAGGTATTCCAAAACTCAAAGCCTCCAGTAATACAATTGGCAAGCCCTCTATTTGTGACGGAAAGATAAAGAGCCTGCAGTTCGCATAGAGCTGATTTAAGGCTTCCCCATACTGGTAACCGAGGAAAACAGTATTAGTGCCTTCAGCTTTCTTCTTTAATTCGATGACAAAACTGTCTGTATAACATGAATCACCGACGATCACAAGTTTCAAGTCGGTCTTTAATCTTTTATAAGCGTCCAGCAAGGTTGCGCTGCCCTTTGTCGGAATCAACCTGCCCACATAAAGAATATATTCTTTCCTTTTCAGTCCGAACTTATCCAACAGGTCCAAGTCATTACATTCGGTTATATTGATGCCATTAGGGATATATGAGACCTGTTTGCCATAGTTGTTCGCATAAAAATCTTTCAAAGTCTGCGACACGGATATGGCAGCATCCGAATATCTTATAAAAATCTTCTCTGCAAGTTTGGACATTGCTCTCGTGAACCTTCCCCACTTGTCAACCCTCCTGTATCCCTGACCATGAGAAGTAACAACGACCTTATGCCTGATTTTCAATAACGGGATCAACAAAGCAGGATCAATACTTTGAACATGCACGACATCATATCGAGCGAACAACAAATAGATAACCGACAAAAAAGTATGCACTATCATCTGAAGATGCTTCTGGTTGATAGTAGGCAGTCTGACAATCTTCACTCCCTTATACTCTTTTATTTTGGGAGTATAATGAGAACGGCAAAAGACTGTCACATCATGCCCTTTTTGGACCAGCCGCACGGCTATCTCCTCAACATGTCTTTCAACTCCGCCGAATGTTGCAGGTATTCCATAGAGGCCGATCATCGCTATTCTTAATGGATTCATAGTGGGTTAAACCTTTCTATACACTTATACTCTTATTAATAAGGCAGTCATAGATTTCCATCAGTTTCTGATAATGTTTTTCAGAACTTAATTCCTGTTCTACAAACTGCCTGGCGTTTGCGCCCATCTGGGCTGCTTTATCAGGATTACTTATTAAATATTCAATTTTTGCCCTTAAGTCATCGGAATTCCCAGGTTCAAAAGTTAACCCTGTGACATTATCTCTAACCAGCTCAGGAATTCCTCCCAACCTCGCTCCAATGACAGCCTTTCCACATGCAAATGCTTCAATTACAGAATATGGAAAATTTTCATACCATTCTGAAGGTAGTACCATAAACCTGCTGCGTTTTAAAAACCTCATCACTTCATCATGACTTTTGTGTCCTAAAAACAATATCCTGCTTCCAGCTTTTCTCTGCTGAACATAAGACATCAAATCCCCTTTCAGCGGCCCGTCGCCCACTATTTTAAGAATACCTGCATTGGATTTTATTGCAGCATCAATAAGTAATTTTATCCCTTTTCCTTCCACTAATCTGCCTATATAAGCATAATAATCATCAGAACCCTCTTCCTTGCTATCTGTACTGAAATCCATAAAATTATTAAGACATTTTATCCTGTTCTGGTCAAATCCATATTCTATCAGTTTGTTCCTTAGAAATTCGCTTGGAGTGATAAAAACATCGACCATATCGGAAACCTTCATAATTCTATGCACAAGAGTTTCCAGCGCTGCGACCGTGCTGGCGCCTAAAGAGTTTTTCTTGCACCTTGTAATAATAGGCCAATACAGTTTGCTGATTTTACATTTCTCACAGACCTTGCCACTGCATGTAAAATTAGTATTGGGACAAATAAAAGCAAAATCATGAAGCGTCCACACTACAGGAATATTGTTCTTTTTAAGAGGATATAATATTGAATGCGTTATGTAATGATGAAGGCTCTGTATGTGCGCTATGTCGGGTTTTTCTTCGTTAATAAGTTTCTCAATGTTTTTTTTTGCCTCCAAGGAATATATGCTTCTATATAAGACCCTGGCTCCCGCCAGCAGGTTCTTGTTCTTAAGTTCATCGACATAGTTAATATAACTTATAAAATATTTGGAATACTCTGAATCAAAATTCTGCGGATGACGCATTGAGAAGGCAATATTCTTATGTCCCTTCTTTCCCAGGAGATCCATCATGGAAAAAAGGTGCGTACAATCGCCTCCGCGGTCATAATAGAAATTGCTTATATGTAAAATTTTCACTCTGCTAATATTCCTTGAAAAAGTTTTTATGTTCTCTATTTACATCCCTGACCATTATAATTCGTGATATAGCCATTCACAGGGAAAAAACGTTGACGAACATAAAAAACCATTATTAACCTGCTTATCTTATCTATTAAAGAAAATCTTGAGGGATGTAACAGATAGATTCATTTATATTTAAATACACCATATTTCAGAATGACATAAACAGCCCTGATTCCATCTTTCCAATTAATTTTTTTACCCTCAGAGTAGGTGCGACCAGAATAGGAGATTCCCACCTCATATATCCTGCACTTTAACCTGCTAATCTTTGCCGTTATTTCCGGTTCAAAGCCAAACCTGTTTTCTTGCAGTTCTATCATGTCCAATATCTCCCGACGGAAAACTTTATAGCAAACTTCCATATCCGTCAGGTTCAGGTTTGTAAACATATTGGAAAGAAATGTTAAAAATTTATTCCCAAGGGAGTGCCAAAAAAACAAAACCCTATGTGATTCCCCGCCAATAAAGCGGGAGCCGTACACTACATCAGCTTTCCCTTCAAGGATTGGTTTCAATAGCTTTTGATAATCGTTAGGATCATATTCAAGGTCTGCGTCTTGAATAATTATTATGTCTCCGGAGGCCGCTTTAAACCCTGTTCTTAAAGCGGCGCCCTTCCCCATATTCTGTGAATGATATACAATTCTGATAGAGTTATCATCTTCACACATGGACTTCAAATATTTTCTCGTTCCATCAGTTGAAAAATCATCAACAACTATGACTTCTTGTTCCAGATCAAAATTAACATCCTTGATCTTTTTAATAATAGTTCCGATAGTCCCAACTTCATTAAAACATGGCACCACTATTGAAACTTTCATCAGCTTACCTCAATTTCTTTAATGATAGTTAACACGAATGAAATCCAGACATTCAATTAATTTCTAATTCGTAAAAATCGTGAACAACAGCTCCAGCTCCAAAACCCTCTTTTTGCGCTATTAAGCCTTTATTTAAATACCTTCCCTCTTGTTCAGTAGATGCGCCAAAACTTAGATATTTTTTGTCCCTGTATGTTTCATTTATTAAATAATCCACAACCACATCTAATGCGCCAATTTCTCTTCCCTCATCGCTGTTTGCCAGATACTGAGTATGCACAATCGTTTCGTTCTCAAAAATTACTGACCCGGCTAAAAGATTATTCCCTTTTTTAGAAACAAATAACTTTATGTTGTCGGGGAATAAGTTTGATAACCGCTTTATCTCTTCAAGAGAATGCACAGGCTTTACTCCGTGGTTCTTTTTCAAAACATCAGTGAGTAATTCCCAGTAAGAATCATAATCGTCGCTTTGTGAAATTATTAAATTTTCTTTTTTTGCTTTATTTATGATCCACTTTCTGCCTTTTGAGTACTTAGGCTTATCACCCAGTATTATCGCAGACGAGACGTCTCTTCTGAATAGCTTTGCCTCATTTACAAAAAGCGCATATCTGTCTTCTTCCGCCGGATATTTATGGAAAATGCAAGGTAAAGCCTTATAGATTAGTTTTTCAATTTTCCTCTCTCTTAAATAATCCTTTAAGAGATTAAATATTTCGGACATGGTTTCCGTTCTCATTGAATCACTTACAACGAAACCGCCAAATGTCAGGCCTCCATGAGAAAAAAGCACATCATTTTTTAAATTCGATGGCAACAATGCTATTAATTTATTATTCTCATAGACCATCAAAGAAAAATCCTGAAATCTGTCAGAATGATATTCCATAAAATCCCTAAAGAAGATGAAATGGAGGTTTTTTGCCCTTTTAACAAAGGCGTCCCATTCATTTTTTTTGTCTGGTGAGTAAGGATTTATTGTTATATTTTTCTGTGTCAGCATTTCTTTAATATATTACTTTGCAAAAATAAAATGGTGTCATGATGGTTTGTTAGTTGCCTTGATGACAGCCTGATTTGGGCAGTAACTGTCAATGTCTTATCTCAACTTTCACTATGTGAGTTAGTGAAAATAAAATCCATAACAAGAATATCGGGGTAATGTATACAAGTTGCCGGTTATAAGCACTTAACAAAGAACTTCCTCCAAAGGAAATTAAACCAAATAAAATCACGGCATAAATTTCGTAAGGAATCAGCCTTCTCCCAAAGAAACTGGGATAGAGACATAATACACAGAAAACAACCAGGAACATGTCCGGAATAAGATATAAATAAGTTGTTAATTTCTGATAAGTATAAGTATAAGGAAAATTAAACAACATACGCCCAACATTAGCAGCCCAATTTTTAAAATATTTTAAAGGATTATGAATTATATTATTAATAGCCTGTTTTTTCAGCTCATCATCCATCTGAATAGGAGGCAGGGCCTCAAGTTTTTGAAATAATTTCAGGTGGTTTTTAAATTGTGGATTTTCATAAACATCTTTAAAATCCACCCAATCACCTAATTCGTTCTCATAAGGGGTGGATATCCAATACAGGCTAAGACCACCTGAATTTCCCCAATAAAAAATTTTACCTGTTAGCGTATATGTATAAAACAAATAAGGCAAACAGAGAAGCATAGCAAACGTATAAACTAAAGCGGTCTTCTTCAGCGTATCTTTTTTCTTCCAAAGATACCACGACAGAAAAATCACTAATCCACTCAAGATTACATAGCCAAAAAATATTCTTGTTAGTGCCAGATAGCCTAAATAAAACGATGCAGCCAAAAGATGGAACCGGGAATTCTTGTTATCATGATGTAACTTACAGAAATGAAACAAAAAACCACAGACTAAAAAAATGCTGACCGTTTCCGTAAGTAACTGATGGATATATCTAAAGAATGGAGGATATAACCCTAACAGGTATGAGGAAAATAACGCAGTTCGTTCCCTCATGTAAATAAGAAGAGTGTAATAGAAATAAAGAATAGCCAGAAACAGGAACAGTGGATTAAGTAATTTTGCAGTTAACCAAGGCAGTTTTAGCAGAACAAAGGGGAGAAGAATAATTGGGTATCCAGGCCCATTCCATAAATTTATTTTATTTAATGGAGAATAATGCCCGTGGGACAGATTAGTCGCAAACATTACGTAACGAACTTCATCGCCCCAAAAATCCCGGGAATAGCATAATAATACAATAACTATATAAAGCAATAGTAGCGGAAAAAATTTCAGAAGAACAGAAGAAGATGTTCGCGAATAATTCATAAACTGTCTCATTGAACTGTGTAAATCAAGCCCCCGGCAGATGGCGCTGCCCATATCCTGCCTGTTCCCTTCCATCCGTATTCCAGGTCATAAACTCGATAACTTGAACCGATTGTTCTGAAAAGTTCTCCGGATATATTGAAAAAAAAATTTCCCCCATCAACAGATTTATATATGCCTTCCGTATATTGCTCTACAACACCCCCACCTGTAAATGATGATACATATACAACATCCGAGTTCCCCGGTTCAACAAGAATAGCACCGGAAAAAACTCCTTCAATTCTCTTCTCCCAATTCTTGCCTCCGCTTATGCTTCTATACACAGATCTCCCAGCGCCAACCCACAAGATATCAGGATTATTGGGGTCTATCTCAAAACTCCCGCGCCGTACAAACAAGTCTTCCAGGCCTTTATTTATAGAAAACCATGTTTCTCCACTATCTATGCTTTTGAAGATCCCGCCCATACCGTTAGCCATTGATGCAATCCCTGCGTAGAGGGACCCGCTGCTATCTGACTCCAAGAACTGAAAATAAGTCATATCGTTAGCTCTCAAGGACCCTATTTTTTTTAATTCCCAGCTTTTCCCATCGTCACTGCTTTTCCAGATGCCCGCTCCTTCCTCACCTATATATATATTCGGAAACTTCTCTCCCTTGGTCAGGCAAAATTTTGTAATTAAGTGGCTTTTTTCACTTCCCCAACGTTTTAAAACCATCCATGACTCACCAGCATCTGTACTCTTCGCCATAAAAGAACTACCGGTTGGGGTTACGCAATAAGTATATACGACCCTGTAAGTAGTATCATTTGGGGAGAACCGTAATTGAGAACATTCTTCGTAAGGATTATTTATAATATTGTTTCGCCATGTATTGCCGCTATCGTCACTAATAATAAGACCATGATCGCCGTCAGATGCAAGAACTCTGTCAGGATTTTCAGGATTAACCTTGACAAATAAATAACCATCCTGCCGCAGTCCTTTAACTTTATAATACCAACTCTTGCCATCATCATCACTGCGAAATGCGGCTAACATATCAGTCATGTACCATCTATCAGTTTTGCGGTAATCAGCATAAACTGATGTCGTCCCATCCATATGCCCTTTCAAGGCATTGTAAATAAATCCATCATCATCTTGACTGTTTATTTTTGAAATCGACCATGTTTGCCCCCCATCTGAACTTCTTAACGGTCCTTCCAATGATAAAATAATAAGCGTCCCTGCTGGACTTACATCCATTAACCTCCTGCCTTTTCCAATCGCAAGCTTTTCGAATGAATGTATAAGAGCCCATGTTGTTCCACCATCCTCACTGCGATACAAATAGGCAGGAAAAGATCGAACAGAATATCTTGGCTCATACTCTACAGTAGATAGTTCCGCAACTAATGTATAAAGGATGTTTCTGCTTACAGGATTAATGGCCGAAGCAATAAATTTTCCTTGTGCACTTGACATCACTTTTTGCCAGGTTAATCCCCGGTTATTGCTAAGATAAATACCGTCTTCATAAAAGACCGCTATCACTTTCTTGTCATCTATCGGAACAACAATTTTCACCTCGTTTTTGCCGTCAACTGAAATCTCTTTCCAGGTTTTTCCTTTATCAAAGCTGGTTATTATATCGCCAGCCAATGTACAAACATATATTATTCCAGTTTTGCTTATAGCAGCAGGCTGGCCAGGCTCTCCAAAAATTGAATTGCCAAGCGCTTTAAAGTCTCTATTATTTACCCCTCGAAACCCGTTACCTTTGCTATAAACCAATTGCCAGTGTTTTGCCCTGTCGGTGGATTGATAAATGCCGTCTATGCCAACTGAATAGAGTATGTCCGAATTCGTTGGATCTACAGCAATCCCGCCTTTCCTCCCTGATGCGCCATAACTGCTCCACTTCCAGTGATCGCCAGCATCATCGCTAACAAAGACTCCTACCATATCAGAGGTCAGATAAACCCTGTTTATATCATTCAGATCAAATGCCAAGTCTTGGACCGCACCGCCTCCACCAGGTCCTACTTCTATCCATTTAGTTGGTTCACTCCAGACATTTTGAATGAAGAGCACGCAAAGTACACAAATAAAAATTATGGCTTTTACTATATGTATATTTCTAACACCTGCTTTCAAGTGCAGTTCCTCTCTCACAAGACAATCCCATTCCTATAAATGCAGAGAAAGTAAATATAACAGGTGGGACATTCAAATCATATCCGAAAGTGTAAATTAATAATATTACAACATACATTATAAGCCCCGTAAATAAACCTTTAATCTCGTTAGAAGGAGCTTTATTTTTTAAAGCAAACAATGTCGTAGTCAGTGAAATGAAAATCCCGGCAAAACATATAATACCGGCAATACCGGTCTCTGCCAGGACCTGCGGCCAGAACTGGTCAGCCGTCTGCCATTGTTCTAAAGATTGTTTTCTTAATTGGTCAAAGTTATATTTATCATAAACGGGTGATTTATATTTCAATGAAATCGCCCCGCCATACATTCCCGGACCAACCCCAAATAAAACATGGTCTTTCCATATCTCAATTGCTTTTTCTCTGGTATAATCCCGAAAGCCATCCCAGGATTTTTTCTCTAGGGAAAATATTGTAGGTGGTCTTTTTGCTGCAGACTTTGATAATACAGTGTATTCCGATAACGGACTTAAATAAAAAAGACTTATTGTGATAGGTACTAAACTAATTATCCACCATTTTTTACCTTTAAAAACCTGAAAGCCTCCTGTTAATATGAACGATGTATAAACTACTCTTGAAACACTGCCCAGGATCGCCGAAAAAAGAGAAACAAATATTGCGAAATTTACTTTTTCAATAATATGGGTATAAATAACAAGAATTAGAAGAATATATAATCCGGAAAAATTGTGATTAATCATAAAAGACGGTACTCTTAAGATGCCCAACCTCCACATATTTTCAAAATAACCTGATCTAATTTGAGGATTAATAATATAAGCAACATCAAAATAATAAATATCCTTTACATTTTTTTTTAGAATATAAAGATTGCCAACAGCCCATATTTCCTGAATAAAAGATATTGCGCCGAGAAAAACAGCAGTCATCAAAACAAGGCGGAATACTTTTTTAAATTCACTGAATTCCCTGAAAAATGCAGCATAAATAAAAATAACCAGAAAGTATTTTATATATTCAAAGGTGCCGTGTATGGTTGCCAGCATGTAATTGCCGTTTATCAAGCCAGAAATGAATCCAAGAATACTCAAGGCAAGAATTGGAGCCATTAAAATAAGATATAGTCTGTCGGGTTTTTTTTTACTTTTAATAAACTCAATGATTGCCATTGGAAGAAAAATAATTATTGTAAATTTATCAAGGCGGTTTAAGAAAGTTGATAATTCAGCAGACCAGAATTTATTAATAATATTGACAATTACATGCTGAAAGGGTAGAAACAGGAGCATGCCGGTCAGCCACCCTTTTATTATATTTAAATACATTGCCTGAATGAAGCTCTATCTCGATATGCGTGGGCAGTTACACTTATTAAAAGACAGTTCAAAAAAGATAAGCTTACATATGATATTGAGGTATATTGTATTTTAAAAAAATATTTCCTTCAGCTTGTCAGTTAAAACATCGGCAACTAATTCATGACCTTGATAGTTCCAGTGTCCCCAGTGCAGAGGTATTTCGTTTTTCTCATAGGACTGCCTAAATATTCTCTCTAATCCTATATATTTTAAATCAAGCTGTTTTGCATATTCCCTCATGTCCTCATCATAGAAGTCAGGATTGAATGAGGGATTGCTGGATTTGAATTTTTTTATGTCTTCTGATTTATAAGCATTTGCTAAGTCACATGTCACCAAGAGAAAACGAACTTTTTTCTCTTTACAAAAATCAACCATCTCTTTGAGCAACAATTTGTTCAAGCCATAACTGCCAAGGTACTTTTCATTTGGTTTGTCTGTAGCCAAGCTGAGGTAGCCATTTTGTAATTCTTGTGAAACCGTAGGCTTTATGGCTCCTGCCGCATGTTCAACTCTATAGAAATTATATCTTTCAGTCAGAAACGATATAAGTGCAGAATGTTTTTTTATAGGGTTAATGAAAAATTTGATTTTGAATTCAATTGATTTACTAAAACTATTATCCAACACCAGCTGGCCGTCATTTCCATAAATGTAAAAGGGACGGGTCTCGGGAGCTGTTTCTCTTCTTACATCTTGAATATCATTCTCCGGCAGAAAAAATACAATCACCATGTCAGGAGAAAATTTCATAACCTCATTTTTCAAGACCCATAATTCCTCAGTTTGCGTGAAGCCTGAGCGTCCAAAATTCATTAATTCAAATTTACCTCTTACATCACCATTTAATGCCCGTTCGGTCAACGCAATGAAAGTCCGGTCAGATTCAACCTGAAATGCCTCAACATAGCTATCTCCTAAGACGGCAATCCTGTGAGTATTCTTAGGTTTTTCTAATGACCACTCTTTATCTCTCCATCCAAACCTATTGATTTTACCTGTGATAGGATGATTATTTTCCTGATTAAACCAGTAACTGGCACCGAGCGAATGATTCCATTGTATATATGGATGTGGTTCTGCCCAAGAAAGGCGTGCTCCAAACAAATGAGTGGTACGAAGAATAATTTCCGTTGCGCCAATAACTAATACAAGGGAAATAAATATTAACGCAAGATTAAGCATAACTTTATTTTTCATATTATTTTCCGATTTCGCAGGACATGATTCCCGGAGAAAATCCCTGTGTGCTTAAAGCTGAAATATTCGTCAGAAAAAAGCTTAGTTAGTTTTCGATGTTCATTACTTTTAATATATAATCTTTCAACTGTATCACAGACTTGGGCCGTTCAATATTTATTCCGCTGTTCTTATTACAATGTACAATCAGGACAGCTTCTTTTTTATGCCCACCGGATATTTTCCTGTGGGTGTAGTTGGGAGTTACAGGCGGGGTAAACAGATCCATACCTACGCCGTATTCACCGTCAAGTTCAAATAAAACATCGGGAAGCCTTTTCTCGTACGTACCTCTATATATCTGCTCTCTTCTTTTAACCCATTTAACAATATCTTCTCCTAAAGTCTGGTTCAGACTCATCAACTCACTGATAATATTATCCCGCAATTTTTCATATTCCTCATCTCCTGTCTCTGTTATATCTACGCCGCCAAACGGATTAGCGCCGCAGAGATTAGAAAGAGTTACAGATGACCCCCCTCTATCAATCAAATAAGTTGATTTCTTAAGCGCCTTACGGTTAGGAACAAATTTAGCAATCTTATATATCCAGTCCTGAAGGCCGTATTTAGATAACGCTGTTAATGTAAGGACCTTTGTTTTCTCTATGATTTTCTTGAATCCGTTTCCACTTACTGCGAGATGACCATTTGCCCTTAAAATCTCGTTAAGGTTTAATGATTTTGTACATCTTTTTCTATGACCGTGATCGCTAATTACCAGGAGAACCGCATCTTCAGGCATTAACTTTTTGTATTTCCCGATTATGTCGTCAAAAATCAGATAAAACTCCTTTATTGAATCTTTCAAAGGGTTTTCTCCGGGGTAGAACACGTCTCCTTCGTCAGTAAATCTCCAAAGAAAATGTTTTATTCTATCCAATGTTAAAAAAGTAATAAAAAACAGGTCCGGATTCTGATCTTTATACAGCCTTAAGCCTGCATCAGCGAGTTGTTTCGTTACCTCTTTAGTACGCTCTATAAATTCATTAAGTTCTTTCTCGTCAGGATAATCAACCATGCCTCCCAATGCCGGAAACTCATATTTGCTAAGAAGGTCGTCAGGATAAGTACTCGTAGCCCCTCCTTCAAATACCGGACCGGAAACCATTGTCCCGTTAATCTTCCAGGCGGGATATGCCATAAACGGATTTATAATACAAACTTTTTTACCATTACTGCTGGCTATGTCCCAAAAAGTTTTGCCTCTAAAACTTGCTGACCTGTCGACCCCGTTTTCGGATTTCCTGCTTGATAAATAATCGATGCTTTCCATAAGTCCATGTTCAGCAGGGTTTTCCCCAGTGTAAATACTCGTCCATGCGCAGATTGAATCAGGCGGGAATGTTGAGTCATTTATGATTTCCGAGACATCGTTAAACATGGTTGAGAGATTAGGAAGTACGCCCTTCCATTGTTCCAGAAGGAAAGGATCAAAACCATCAATGCCTATTATTACAATTCTTGACATTTTAATAAATTAAGTGGTTGCCTGCTTTAATTTAACTGCCTTTTTCAACTGTTCGCAAAAAAGACTTTTCTCATGCTTGTCCAATATAAGTTCGGATTTGAAGATCAGGACGATCACTATCAGTGAGGAAACAATCAATCCCATATTATCTAAAATCAATATGCCGGGCAATAGACAAACTAAAACAGTTCTGTAATCTATTTTCATTCCAGATTTATTATTCAATGCAAATATTATTGTTAGAATTATAGCAAATGTAACCGTTGAAGCAATAGCAGCGCCTATCATGTTATAGCGGGGGATTAATAAATAATTCAAAAGGATGCTTACTGGTAACCCAATCAGGCAGCCAATAAAAGAGAAATAGGTTTTTTCAATAAGTTCTCCATACCCCTTTATTATCCAAAATATACTGTTATATATCCAATAAACAGCTAATAAACCTATCACGCTTGTTCCTTCTAAATATTGACTCCCGTAAAGCAATGACATGACCGGCTTTCTTAGTAGTACTAAAACAATATATGCTCCCAGGAGAATTAAGGTATTAACTTTTGTGGTAAAATTCAGCATAAACATTGCTCTATCTCTTTGGTTCTGTTCCCATATCTTGCTCAAGCTCGGTAATAACACACGTCCTACGATATTTCCAAACATAAACAGAATACCTGTGAAATTCATAGCAACAGAATAGACGCCAACTTCTCGCAAGCCGGTAAAACGATTAAGTAAAAAGCGGTCAGTATAACTTAACATTGCAAGCATAACGGGAGTTACAACAAACCAGGTTGAATATCTAAATATTTTGCTGTAAAAATTATTTTCCTTAATCGTCGAATTTTGAGAATTAGAACTAAGTATATATTTCCAGATAATGAATCCAAATGCAAGTGATACAATAATGAATGAGACCAGATTAGCTACAACGATAGACTTAACATCACGATAAAGCAATACTAAGACGATTCCCAAAATACTGTAGATAAAAAACTGGCTAAATACCAGAAAATTACTGATCTTAAATATTCTCAATCCATTGAAGAACCCCATAAAATTCTCATATAACACATATGGAGGAACTGTTAAGGCGCATAGAATAATTATGCTTTTATAGTTGGTTGAAGCATATAAAATTTCGGATATCTGTTTAGGAAACAACAAGCAGCAAAAAGTAAAAAAAACACTTACCCATACTGTCAATAAGCAAGTTTTTTTGAAAAAATCACGTAATTCGCCTTTTATCTCATATTGATGAACATATCTTTCATAAGATGAAGGAATTCCAAGTTTAGCAAAAGTTACTATAAAGGGGATAAAGAAAAAAGCCAAAGTAAATACACCATATTCACTGGGACCAAGCAGTCTCGCAAATATAACACCTCTGGCAATTTGGATTACATACTGAATTATTGTAAAGAATAAAATAATACGCGCAGACTCAATAATAGTTTCTTTTGTTAAAAATTTCTGCATTATTACACTGCTTAGTTCTATTTTTGTTGAGTTTATCTTAGAATATTCCACTTAGTCCGATGAAACCGTTATCAGTAAGGGATATGAAGTCTTTTACAGACGTTATCATTAATCTCCACAGCTATTTCATCAACAGGAGATGCGCCGTTTATCGTAATCCATCCGTATTGTTCCGAAAGTTGCAAGTATAATCTTCTTCTCTCCGTGAGATAATTAATATCAACACCTTCATCAGGTTTTCGCAAAAAGGCAATATCCGCAGGACAATCAATATATATGACTAAATCAGGGACAGGGAACAATATTTTCATCCAGAAAGAATTCAAGTTATTAAGCAGCCAATCATTTCTATCAGTTAAATTAATTGCCTGATCAATCATGGAATCATAAAAAATTCGATCACTTATAATCAGCCGCTTTTTGAGCAACCTTATCCTGACCTTCATAAATATCTGGATGCTGTAATCCATAAAAAAGAAACCCAACCATAAAAGCCTAAAAATTGGATTAACTAATAGTTTCTGTTTCTTTTTTTTCATCTCGCTTGAATCACTATTTGATTTAACTACATCTTTTACCGCCGTTTTTTTCCATCTCTTAATTAATGGTCTCAACAAAGAAGGCTCCCATCGACTCCAAACATAATCTGCTTCTATCCCCTTTTTTCTAATATTCTCAATTAACAGCTTGGCTTGAGTTGTCTTACCCGATCCGTCTATGCCGATCAATACAATAAGATATCCTCTATTCATACAACTTCTTCACAAGTCGCCATGATTTCGTCCGAAAATCTACCCCATGTAAATGGCTCTATTTTTCTTCTATTATTATATTCTTCCATGTTGTTGAGATTCTTAATTAATGCAATTAATTCTTCAGTAGTCTCAAAATACATAAGCCCCGGATCTTCCTTGAAAAAATTTACCAACCCGCCAAACCGCGTTGTGATAACCGGAAGGTTACATGCCATTGCCTCAAGAACCGACAGGGGCATATCTATTGCGGCAGTATCATACAATACAGGAAAAACGTAGAGATCTGCCATCTTGTAAAGTCTTGAAACATCATTAACATAACCATCCAATACGACAACCCCTTTTTCCTCCAGCTTCTTTTTTATATTATTATCTACTCCCATTGAAGAACTGCCAACAACAACAACCTGGATATTATGAAGTCCCTGAACCTCAATCAGGGATTCGATATTTCTGCTTGCCTTAATATGACCAACATGCAAAACAATCTTTTTATTGTCCGGAATGTTATATGCCGCGCGTATTGCGTCCTTCTCCTTTTTTATTACAGGGCGAAATTTATCGCTGTCCACTGCAGGCGGTAATATCTTCATCTTCAACTTCTCTTCATTAAAAAAACCCTGTGGAGTTTTTTTTAAAAGAAGTAAAAGATCAGGGCTTAAAAAATTTGCTATTAACGCTCTTATTACAGGGGAAAGCGCCCTATGTTGAATTCCCAGCATCAGCACCTTTGAGTTCTTGCTCATCAACTTCAAAATCTTCGCCCTTAAAAAACTGCCAAGCGAATAAGACGCGAAAGGAATATAAAGCACAATATCTGGGGAGTAAGTTGTCAGAATCGATTTTAAATTTTTATTTAATAAAAACTTATTTAAAACAACTTTAGTAACTTTCAAATCGTCTGTCTTGTTCTCTGCTTTGGTCACTATCATGACATTCTCTTTTGACTCAAGCTGCTTGCATAATGAAAACACAACATTCTTAAAGCCTTCGTCAAAAGGGGCACATAAGGCTTCCGAGATAAGGAGTATTTTTTTAACGTGCATGCTCTTTGACCTCTGATAACTCTTCATTTTATAATTCCTGAAAGAGCCGCATTTAACTCACCGTGCTGTAAGTATAGGCAAGATAAGCCTGCTCCACAATTCATAACCAACCGCATCTGGATGCACTCCATCCTGAGAATATCGGGCATCCATACCGCCGCTTACATCAATAAATTTAGAATGTAAGTCAATATATGTACAGTTCCTGACATCACACAATTTTTGCAGGGTGTTGTTTATGTTAATTAGCCGCTTATTTAGTGCCCGCCTTTGCCCTTCAACCGGCAACAAGCTTTGCACATATATTTTCTGGGCCTTAACTTTGTACAAAATGGTATTAATATTGTTCAGGATTTCTTCATCAGTACGATATGCCAAGTCATTATAGCCAATCATCAAGAACAGCTTCTCTATATTTAAGTTATTGACGTTCTTGTCAATTCGCATGATAACGCCCTGGGTTGTGTCAGACAATATGCCCCTGTTTAAAATAAACCATCCGGGAAAATACTCGGAAAAATTAAAACGCTTTGTTATGCTGTCACCGAGAAATACTATCACTTTTTTATCGAACATCTTTTTGTTTAAATAAGAATACTCCTCAACTGAATCCTGATACAGTGGGTCCTCGGTTATCGCATCAACCGGGCCATGAGAAAATTTATCGATATAATGGGATGGCCCAACATTTCTTCTAATGAAAAAGTAATATAAATTAAAACCAATAAGGCCTATAAGCAGAAAAGTTATCAGGAGGCTATATTTTTGCAGATTATCAGGCACACTTAATGACCGTGATTTTATGAGTGATATAGGATAACGATAGAACCAGACTTAGAAAAATGAAAAAAGTAACCGGCAGCATAGTTACATTCATTAATCCAAAAGAAGGATTATATTTGATCATAAAGTAACCGTGTAAAAGAAAAAGTTCATAAGATACCGACCCGCAAAAACGCAAGAAAACACTGTAATAATTTTTGTAACTATAAAAAGCTGTCATTATAATTAACGAGCTATTAAACAAGATGCTCACTAATTCATCCACGGCTTTAAAAATATCATAGCGCCAATGCTTACCGAGGTAGTTCAGAACGTATATCTTGCTTATGAGCACAACTATAAACACCGCTGCTGCGGAAATAAATATTTTTTTATTTTCTTTCATGAAAAGAGCCTGGATCTTTCCATGATATTGTCCGATAGCGCATCCGACCGGGAACGCAAATAACTGGTACCAGCCTAAACGTCTTTCAGCCACAAAGAGTACCATAGCGCATATGATCAGGAAAATGGCGGGTTTTTTGCTGCTTATTCTTGATACCGTGATATAAAAAACAGCGTACCAAAACAGAAGAAAAGTCATAAACCATCTTACATAGTCAATGTGTTGCGTAGTTTGGGTAACATTTATTCCAATCAGGGTTAAAGCAATATCTTTCAAGGAGTATGACTTTTCAAGTAGGGCATAATCCAAAAATAAAAGGAAGAAACTCACAATCCAATAAGGCAGCATCACCCTGTTTACCCTGCGGGACATGAAATCCCTGAATGTCGGAACCCTCTTCTGGATAGACCTGGTCAATCCATAACCAGATAGCATCAGGAATAATGCAAGACCGTCCCCGCTCATTATCAACCCGGCTTTTTTTTGAGACACATGCACCCACAGGTGGCCTAACATAATTAATAAGATAGCAATCCCCTTAAGCTGGTCAGTTTGGTCCCTGTCCAAAAATGAAGCGCTTTCAGTTCTCCTGAGAGAGAAGACAGCAATGCATACCAGGAGTGCAAGGATAATTAAATTGACAGCATCCGGATTCTCTACCGGCATTTTTACAGATTCATAACTATGGATCAATTGTTCTAACATAGATGATTCTTGCTATTTTTCGGCTTGCCTGCACTCTTAAAAAGATGAGTCATCGCGATAGACTTGTAAAAATAGATTCATATCTCTCTATCATTTTTCGGAGGGTAAATTTCTCTTCCACTTTTTTTCTTCCCGCCCTCCCCATATTTTCAGCAAGGCCCTTGTCTTTCAGCAGCCTTAACACTGCTTCCGCCAACGCGTCAGCATCGCCGCACGGGATTAAATATCCTGTTTCACGATCAACAACTATTTCGGGTGTGCTGCCAACACCGGTAGCAACTACAGGCTTGGAAGCAGCCATGTATTCCAGTATTGCATTTGATACAGCTTCAAAATCTGAAGGCATAACAGCTACATCAAACAGAGAAATAACCTGATGAATATCTATTATTGCGCCTAAAAAAAATACGTTTGACTCGATCCCCAGGTCCCTCGTCATCTCTTCTAATTCACCTCTTTGCTTCCCATCGCCGACAATAAGAAAATAAACATCAGGATATGCAGTTAAAATTTTTCTGGCCGCTTGTAAAAATACGGTATGCCCTTTTTCTATTGATAACCTGGCAACTATTCCAACGACAGAGAAATATGGGTTAAGACCGATCTTTGCTCTTAATGTTGCCTTGTCAACAGGCTGCTGAAATCGCTCTATGTCAACGCCGTTATAAACTACTTCCATTTTTTGCGGCTTAATCCCTTCATCCTCAATTAGTATTTTTTTGTGCGAATCTGCCTGAGCGATTATCATGTCTATTAATGGTGACGCCAAAACTGTTTTATTTATAATTCTCCATCGAGTAGCGTGTGAAATTGGAGTCGGCTTTGCTATTGTCATTCTCGTAATGCAGGCGCCGACTCCTGTTAGTTTAGCGCATAAAATACCCCAGACAACTGTCAGCGGGGAATTAATCATAAAAAGGATATCCGTATTATTTTTTTTCATAATGCGCAATAACTTCCACACCCCGGAAACATCCCATTTGCTTTGCATTAAATTGTAATAAACTTCAATCCCTTCATTCTCGTTTACAAGCTTCATCCCCAGTGAGCCGAAATCATAAAGACAGCAGACAACCGGGTTGAATTTTTTTCTGTCTAAATTTGATATTATCTGGAACATATGGTTTTCTGTTCCACCCAAGTTGAATGACAACAACAAAAACAAGATGTTAGTTTTCTTCATTGTGTAAGGCTATGCAGGACAGCAATGATATTCAAAAAGTTATTTTAAGTCATCGAGGAATACAGATGTGGAAAAATACTCAGAATTATTACAATTTCCGGATTTATTTTTTTGTCCTACATATATTTGACAAATTTATTGCGTTCATCGACGAGTAAAAATTGAGGTATCAATTTTTCATTAGCCCAGGTAAATGTCATGATGGTCACCTTGTCACCCTTATTGATCAGGTGAGCAGCGGCCCCGTTCATACAAATAATACCTGAACCTCTTTTCCCTACGATGACGTATGTTTCTAACCGGTTGCCGTTGGTGTGATCAGTCACTAAGACATGGTCTCCAGATCTCAGGTTGGCTTTTTCTACAAGGTCCTCATCAATTGTAATACTCCCGATATAATTTAAATCAGCTTCTATAACACTGGCTTCTATTATGGCTGATTTCAGCAATAAGCATTTCATTAGAATTCACCCCCTTCAAGGTATTGAACAAATTTATTATTCTTGTCAACAAGAACAGCTTGAGGCTTCATGTCTCCATCAGTCCAGGCAAACGATATAATGATAATCTCATGTCCTTTGTCAACCAAATGAGTGGTTGCTCCGTTCATCGAGATAATTCCGGAGCCTCTTTTCCCTTTCATGACATAAGTCTCCAAGCGCGAACCGTTTATATTATTTACAACCAAAACCTTTTCATATTCCTTCAAATTGACCTTCTCCATCAGTTCTTCGTCAATTGTTATACTGTCAAAGGGATGCGCATTCATTTCAGTAACGGTTGCTTTATGGATCTTTGATTTCATGGCCAAGCGCTCCTGCGATATGTCCGAAACAATAAACCTGAGCTTCCCTGAAGGAGTTAATGGGATTTCATCAACAATGTTAAAGTTAACCACGAAGTTTTGACCGGCTTTCTCCTTAATTTCTTTTTCAAGGAGTTTCGTAGATTCCATTTTAAAATCCTTGTCAGGAACAATTTTCATTGTTACGCTGTTTTTTTCTTTTTGAATAACTTGAAATTGTTTTATCCCTGGGACAGAGCGCGACATGTATGTCCAGAAAAACCCTCCAAGGCTTTTACCGGATGGGGTCACAATCATGTCAAAAGACCTTCCCTCGACTTTCTCCATCAATGGAAATACTCGGCCGCAACTGCATTGCGCATCCGATACAACTCCAAAGTCTCCAACTCTATATCGTATAAATGGCATGTAATAGTTATGCAGATCAGTGATGACTATTTCACCTACTTCCCCTTTCCGGGCCGGTAAATTGTCGTTCAAAAATTCAATATAATACATGTCATTAATAAGATGTAATCCATGATGATCTGCGCATTCATGCGCAATATTTGGAAATTCGTTACTCCCATACCGGTCATAAACGATGTTGCCAAATACTTCTTCTATTAATTCCTTTTGAAAAGAGAACGATTTTTCACCGGTCAAAATAATTATCTTCGGCTTGACGTAGGCAATATTGTTTTTTTTCAGGAAATCCGCAAAAGCAAACAGGGCCGACGGGTATCCTCGCAGAATTTTCGGTTTAAATCTTCTAAGCGTCTGAGCATATTGAAGCATTGATTTTTCTGACATGTCAAACGTTGACAGGAAGATAACATTTTGCATGGACATTTTAATCTTTTCAGATATCTTTTTGCTCCTGCTTATATCGAAGGGGGTCCCCCAGAAAGCCGCTTCCTTATCACCTATATTTATGCCGCACCATTTATTCAGCCGGATCATGTTTGCTTTCGAATAATTGCTGGAACTCACATCCTTATAAAAATAGAGAGGTTCCCCGGTTGAACCGCCGGTGTTCCCAGCCTCGCCTTTCCGGCTTTCATCCAGGGTGATCATTTTATTGCTATTATTTCTAATTTCTTCCTTGGTTAGTATTGGTATTTTATTGAAATCATCCGCGTCGTTAATATTTTCAGGTTTTAGTCCTAATTCATTAAATACATTTGTATAATATGGGACATTTTTGTAGGCATAGTCCAGCAAGCGTTTTAATTTCACCCACTGCAGCTCTTTTAACTCATCCCTCGACAGCCATTGATTCTTCTCAAATTCCCTCAATGTGGGAAATACGTTGTCGCGGCGTAAAAATCTGTACGCAGGATAAATTACATTTTTGACCAGTGATGGATGCATCAGGTTTTCCCTCCATAGAGCAATTTCTTAATTGCGAATTTTATCAAGTACCTAATCTTATACAGCCTCTTAATCCAAAGATATATTTGATGACCCTGAAAATATTTTATATTAGCAATAAAAAAGCCTGGCTCGGTATATGAAATTAAGCGATCACGCCAGAAAAATGCATACGAAGAACCTGTGCGGTTAATTTCTGACGCATCCTCTCCTAAAGCATTTTTCACTTTTATCTCGTCATAAAGTAATGTCGTAGAAACATAACCGGCTTCCCTGGCTGTTTGTAACGACTGATCATTCAATGCCCCTCCAGGCCAGCAAAGAAATTCGACTTTTTTTTTGAGTTTATCTTCCAGTAGCTTCCTGCTCTCCATGAGCTCATATTCATATCGCTCTTTCTGCTCATTGTCCGTTTCGAACCTTCCTTTTAATCCTTTATGAGATTTATAATGCTCAGCCTGGCGAAATAATTTTTCTCTCCAGTCTTGTTCTTTAAAAAAGTCTGCTCCTTGAGTTCTTACAAAATGCGCCATAAACCTGGAGAACTCTTCATCTTCAAAATATCTTTTTACTCCCAGCGATCTTCCATTTTTGTAAATAGGGGCGCCGTACGGCACGAAATGTTCCTGGTTTTCAGTCATATAAAAACTCTTTCTTTCAGGATGACGATTCCAGAAAAGCCACGGGTAATTATTGTTGCCGGGATGATGAAAGTCAATAATTGTCTCATCAGTAAAATACCATGTATGAGACATGGAATGCGACTGAATGTCCATCACCCCTTCATCTTCCATAAGTTTTAGTTCTTCCCATGAAAGAAATCCTTTGGATTCCAAATGTTCAATATCACCTTCGTTATTCCATACATTTAATAAGCTAGTCCGCACAATACAACGGGGATCAACAAATTCAGGGTTCACAAATATAGTCCCTTTAAATCCATATTTTTTTAATAAGGGGTATGCAAATACCCAGTTATCCAGATAACCATCATCGAATGTCAAGACAATAGGCCTGTGAGGCAATTCCGTTTTGTTCTTCCTGTGGTCGTAGAGCTGCTGCAAAGAAATAGTATTCATATTGTGCCTTTTCAACTGAAGCAATTGCTGCTCAAACAATTCCCAGGGACAGATTAAATCATTCCATATCCAACCGGGGGTTACAACGCCAATATTGTGATACATAATTACCGGGACAGCAGGAGATTTCATATTATTCAATTTTAGCACTCACCTTCATCAGATGAAACACATATGTAGGCACATGGCCTTGCTGACCTTAAGGCGCTGCCGCTAAGTATTCATCGGAATAATAACCCTCAATATCTTGCACAAGCTTTTCGGGTAAAAGATTGTCCAAATAATATTTCCGGGCGTTATTCTGAATTTCGTGAATATTTTTATTTTCAATAACTGATTTAATTCTTTCGACTAATGAATCAACATCGCCCGCCTTAAATAGAAAGCCGTTCCAGTTATCCTTTATTAATTCCTTATTCCCGCTGATATCACTGGCAATGACCGGTTTACCGATGGCAAAATATTCAACCAGGACAAGAGGCGTTCCCTCTGAAATTGACGAGATCAAAAAAAAGTCTGATATAGCCCAGATTTCTTCCAACTGTTCATAATAGTTCAAATACCTAATGTATTCTTTATCGAAATCATTTTCTTTAAACACGGTGGGGTCACTCATCGGCCCGACAATCAGCAAATTCACTTTTATTGCATCTTGATTAATCTTACCGACCGCATCGAGGGCAAGACGGTGGCCTTTAAGTCTATCAATCCTTCCAATAATTGTTAAAACGGGTTTATCATTGGTTATGCCGAGTTTTTGCTTAATCACTTCTTTATTGTACATCAATAAGTTTTTTTCAGAAATGTCTTTGATTATCGGGTAGACCAATTTGAATTTCCGTCCGGGATTATCTATTTTCTTAACCAGAGAAATTTCTTTCTCCAAAACTACATTTGAAATGGCTATATTGATTCTGGCCCGGCTGAATATTCTGGACTCCAGAAACAGGTCCCACTTTTTTTTCCATTTTCCAAGACCATAGTTTGAAGTGAAAAGAGGTATTTTAGTCAGAATTGAAAGAAAGTATGCATACCGGTACAGCCAGTAATTGTGCCCGTGTATAATGTTAATGCGATTTTTTTTACAAAAATAATAGCCGACTGGCAGGCAGTAGAAATATCGTTTAGGAGTACATTTTAATGTGATAATCTTTATAGGCAGCTTATGGAACAGCTCTTTGAGGGGACCCTCATCTTGAGTGACAAAAATATAGTGATCAAATCTGCTAAAATCAGCATTATTGAAAAAATTCAGAAGATTCGACTCCATGCCCCCTACAAAAAATGAATTAAAGATGTGCAGGATTTTTATTTTCTCACTCACCAGCCATTTTCTCCAACACTTGCTTATAGTCTTCTTCCCGGCCTATATCGTACCACTCTCCCCCAAACTTGTAGACATTGATTGGTTCCTTTAAAGAAATAAGCTTCTTGATTAATGTTGGAAAATCAAAATATTGCTTCTGGGGAATATTGCCAACAATGCCCCTGTTAATAACATAAATGCCCATGCTTACATAAAAGCTGTACGTAGGCTTTTCAATATAATCCCGGACATCACTGCCATGCAATTCAAGCACGCCTAAAGAGATAGGCACTTCTTTTTTATAGGAGCATATCGTGACCCTCTTTCCCGACTTCTTATGATTCCCTATCAAATCAGTAAATCTTAAATCTGTTAATACATCACCGTTTGTTACGATAAATTCTTCTTCTAAATTCTTTATGAGTGCCAGGCATCCTACGGTGCCAAGGGGTTCTGTTTCAATAAAGTATTTGATCTCAACTCCGAATCTCTCGCCGTTTCCGAAATAAGCCTGAATAATGCCGGCCAAGTAACCAACAGATATTATGATTTTCTTGACGCCACCTTCAACCAGTTTATTAATTATAATTTCGAGTATCGGTTTTTCGCCGATAGGCATCATAGGTTTCGGTAAGATTGTCGTATAAGGCCTGAGCCTGGTGCCTTTGCCGCCGGCTAATATAACTGCCTGCATCGTTTACCCCTTAAATAAAATATTTATTGGAATATTCTATTTGGTATTTTTCAAAAAACATTATTACTTCTTTCAGTCCTTCTTCAAGACTGAACTGCGGTCCCCAATTTAACATATCCTTAGCTTTAGAATTATCACAAAGCAATTCCCCAACCTCGCTTTTTTCAGGTCTTATCCTCTGCTTTTCTTCAACTATCTCAAATTTTCTGTTGAGTATTTTGGAAATTATATCTATGATCTCTCCTATCGAGTAAAACTTTCCTGTCCCAAAATGAATTGTTTCACCTTTTAAGTCCTTTCTGCCGGCAGCTTTTATGTAGGCATTGACAGTATCCAGAACATATGTAAGGTCCCGCTTGGGGTCTAAAGAACCAATATGTATTTTATCTGAGTGAAGCGCCTGTGAGATGATCGTCGGGATAACTGCCCGCCTTGATTGTCTGGGGCCGAATGTGTTGAAGGGTCTCATAGTGGTGGCATTCAGATCAAAGGACCTGCAATAGCTTTCAACCAGTTTGTCAGCCCCTATCTTGGTAGCAGAATAAGGAGATTGACCTTGCAAAGGATGTTTTTCGTCAATCGGTTTGTAAATGGCTGTGCCATATACTTCACTGGTGGAAGTGTGCAAAAAATGTTCTATATTGTTCCTGAGACCTGAATTCAGCAAATTAACGGTTCCCATTATATTGGTCTGAATATAACTTAAAGGCGCTACATATGAATAAGGAATTCCGATTAAAGCGGCAAGATGAAATACTATGTCAATGCCTTGCGTCAGTTTGTCGCAAAAGTTCCCATCCTGAATGTCTCCGAATACAATTTCAACTTCAGGAATGACATTTTTATCAATATAATTTAAATTGGCGATATTACCCGTAGCATTATAATGCACCAACGCTTTAACGTGACAACCTTTTCTGACTAAATTTTCCGTCAAGTGACTTCCTATAAATCCTCCCGCTCCGGTAACTAAAACGTTTTTCCCTGACAAATTAACGTCCATATTCCACCTCGACTATTTCTTTGAGTGAATTATTAATGTCATATTCCGGCTCCCATCCGAGCTTACATATTTTTTCGTTTGAGCCGACCTGATAATTAATCCCCTCTTTAACGTAATTATCTTCCGCCTCCAAAGGCATCTCTGAAATATTTAATATCCCCTTTAATATTGTTATAACCTGTTCAATATTAATACCGTTGCCCGTGCATATGTTGTAAACTTCACCGCCCTCACCCTTTTCAATAAGCAAACCGAGTGCTTTGCAGATGTCATTAATATATATAAAATCCCGCATGGCATTCAATGTCTTTAGTTTGACTGTTGTTATTTCATTATTTTTATACCGCACTATGCGGTCAATGACTGCAGGAATAAAAAAGTTTTTATCCTGAAAAGGGCCTATGACATTAAACAATCTGGCAACCACAACATGCTGCTTCGGGTGATAGCTCAACCCGATCCTTTCCTGAATGTATTTTGCCTTCGCGTAAGAGTTACCAGGCAAACAGAATGAAGCTTCATTAACAGGTTCCATCGAACTTCTATAGACAGCGCTGGTACTGCAAAAAATAATTTTGGGGTTTATAGCTAATTGTTTAACGGCTTCATTCAAGTTCAACTGGATCATCAAGTTGCTTTCATAAATGTCAACATCATTCCGGGTTTTGTGATAAGATTTGCCCGCAAGGTTTAATACAGCGTCCGGTTTGTGCTTATCAAGAATTGATAATAGCGCGTGGTAATCCGTCAAATCAGCTTTATTATCATCGCCTGTCTTGCCAGTTACCGGAACAATGTTATATAAATTGCAAAACATTTCAGTAAATTTTTTACCGATAAACCCCCCTGCGCCAAAGACAAGTAATTTCATATTCTATTTAAATTCCGGCAACAATTTATGCCGATGTACTATCTTACACATTTTGTTTTTGATATAAACTGCTCGCTATCCCGCCAAATAAATAAAACATAGAGTTTGGAAACGGGAAAAAATGCATCTCAATCAATTGAGCATTTATTAAATAAATAATAAACATTCCCAAAAACATCGCAATCAATTTGCCGCTCATAAATCCGTTCTCAGGCAAAAGACGGTATAATTTTATAGAGACCTTAACCATACTAAGCATGATGAACAAAATAAGACCCAGACCGACAATCCCCAATTCCGCTAAAACGCCTGACCATGTATCGTGGACATTTGTCCCCTTGCCAACACCGATAGTTTTAGGGACATTTTCCATTTTATATAGGTACTTTGGACTTACTTCCATAAACTTGCCGTATCCAACTCCAAATATTGGGTGATCAAGAAAAATCCTCCAGACTACTCCATATAAACTGGCCCGGCCATACACTGGTGATACTTGTGTCATTCTCTCAATAAATTTGTCTTTAAAGCTATCTTTGTTATACATCTTTTCTGCTCTTTCCGACCAATCAAGATCAGAGCTTAATTGTTTGTAAACACCGGCAAATAATATCGACAACACTAATAAACATCCTACAAATACCACTCTTACACGGGGGTAAAATACAGGGAATATAAATAGGGCAATTAAAAAAGCCAGCCAGCAAGCGCGTGTAAGAGTGAATACAAGCGTGATCAGCATGACTGTAATGGAAAGAACATAAAAAATCTTTAACCATCTCTTTTGCTCATGGAGGACAAGGTAAGTTGTCATGAATAATATCATCCCTATTACCGTGCCATTCACTGAAGCGTTTAAGAAAGGCCCCATTGATCTTCCCGCATGGACCCAGCCCGACAAAATATAGCGAGGGAAGATTAAGTAAGTCAATTTAAAATATTCAAATATGCCTGTGAGACCCAAATAAAATCCAACAATGGTGAAAAAAATGAAAACCTTCTTTATCTTCTGTTCATCATCAATTAAGTTTTTACCAAAAAAATAAATACTAAAAGGCATCCCATAACCGCTCAAGAAAGTGCTTAATTTTAGTCCTCCCTTCCCCTCTGAGATAAGCGTACCAGCTACGAACATGGACGCCACAACATAAACACTAAATATAACCATTGAGCTTTCAATTTCTAAATTACCAAGAACAAGTTTCCTTTGTCTAAACGCAAGTTCTGTCAAGATGATAAAAATTATAGAAACCCAGATTAACCTTTCAGGGAAAATGTCCGGAAGAACAGGCAGAGAAAGTATTACACCTTCTCTAAACAGCACTGCTACAAACCATAATAACAACGAATTCAATAGATTCTTTCTCTGAATAACAAACACTATCGGGGCTATGGCAAAAAACCAGAAAAAAGTTAATAACGCTGCTGGAGAAATGAAAGAATAAACGCCCCAAACGCTGATTAAAATAATTATGGTTAAAAAAACAACTTTTACAAACATTTTCTTTAAATTTCAGGAAATGAGAAAAAAATGGCACTGCTCCGCCTTTTCAGTTACATAAGAAGCAATGCAAGCTGATAATAGTTTCAAATAAACGGAATAAACACGGGATGGTGAAAATATGTCCGGGCCCCGCGTGTTCGCTAACTACAATTTATTAAAATAAAGACGGCAACAGAATGATTACCTTCAGATTTTCTTAAAGTATTTACAGGTCTCTTTCAATCCTTCCACAAGTGAGACCTTAGGTTCCCAATGAAGAATTTTTTTTGCCCTTGCATATTCGATTACACTTCTTCTTTGTTCCCCTGGCTTAGGAGGACCATATTGTTCTTTAATACAGGGATTTATGATTTCTTTAAGACAATTAAACATCTGCTTGACTGATGTCTCTACGCCGGTACCGATATTGAATATGTTCTCTGATGTGCTATTTGTTATGGCTAAAATATTAGCCTGAGCAACATCTCCGACATAAACAAAATCCCTTGTCTGTTCCCCGTCGCCGTTAATAATCGCCGGTTCACTATTAAGTGCCTTTTTAATAAATATCGCTACTACCCCGGCTTCACCGTGAGGGTCCTGCCGAGGGCCGAAGACATTTGAATAACGTAAAGCAACATAGTCCATTCCATAAACTGTTTTATAATAGTAAAGGTAATGTTCTGCAACAAGCTTGGTGATACCGTAAGGACTTATCGGCTTTAACGGGTGAGTTTCAGGAGCCGGAAAAACTTCTTGCTCGCCGTAAATAGCTCCTCCCGTTGAAGCAAAGACAACTTTTTTCACGTTATACTTGATACAATTTTGAAGAATGTTAATAGTGCCCAGTATATTAATTTTGGCGTCAAAAATTGGATCAGCAACCGAAAGGCGTACATCTTTCTGGGCAGCATGATGATCAACAAAATCAGGGCGTTCTTTTTGAAAAACAGATTCCAGTTCCGGGTCCTGAATATCTAATTTATAAAATTTGGCTTTATTATTTATATTCCTCTCGCTCCCGGAAGAAAGATTGTCAACTATTACCACTTCAAAGCCTTTATCAATAAGTCTCTCAACTAAGTGAGAGCCTATAAAGCCGGCACCTCCTGTTACTAATACTTTCATTTTCTAATCCCCTTTATATCCATTTGTATAGTATCTCCGGTATCGGGAACTTGCGATTGTTCAGAATTACACCGACTATGTTAGATTTTTTTTCTTCCAGCGGGGTGATTGCGCTTTGAACAACATGACGTCGTACCTTGCCCTCATTTACAACAATAATAACTCCATCCACAAAGGAGGAAAGAATTGCAGCGTCGGTAAAATTCTTTAAATCAGCACATTCAACAAAAACTATTTCAAATGTTTCTTTAGCCTTTTGGATCACTGCCCGCATATTGGGAGATTCTAAAAGCGTTATTGGATTTAACGTAGTATTGCCTGAGGGCAAGATGTATAGACTTGGCACTAATTCATGTAATGCTTCTTCAAACGAAATTCTTCCTTCAAGCAAATCACACAGCCCGGTGGAGTCAGAAATGTTAGAAACCTGCGCTATCGAATGATCCCTCAGATTCGCTTTTATAATAAGGACCCTGCGTCCCTGCATGTTAGCCAAATACGCTGCGAGATTAGTAACAAAAGTTGTAGTTTCTTTTGAACCTTCAGCATCGGTTAGTATAAGAGATTTCAGATTTTTCTCTTTCATTACGATATCTAACTGCCTGGAAAGATTCTGAAAGGATTGAATATATTTTGGGTTCTTTGAATTTGTATTACTTATAAGTAGACCATTTTGGCGCTCCTTTTTGGGGATTGAAGGAACAGAGCCCAAGAATGGAATATTGAGAAATTTTTCTAAATCATGCGGTGAGTTAAATGTACTTTCGGAAAATTCAAACAAGTAGGCAAAAATAATTGATAAAAATATACTTGAGAAAAAAGCAAATACAAGCATAAGCCCCTTAGGCGCCGCGCTAATCTCTTCTCCGGGGTCAGCCTGCTCCATTATTTTAACGCTGGCAGGACCAATGGCTTCAATTTCAGGTAGTCTTTCACCATTAAGGGTTTTTTTCCATTCATCAATATAAGTTTCTAATTGTTGTATTACTGTATGTTTTTCTCCATATTGCAATTTAAGTTCAAGAATTTGTTGTTCAAGATCGAAAATAACATACGAACGGCTTAGGGAATTTGCAATTAATGCGGCTTTTTCAGGAGTAAAATCTTTGACAGATACGGCGAAAAAATTTGTTTCCTTGACGGGTTGTACACTTACACTGCCGAGCAATCTCCCAAATGCCGCGTTAAATAGTATGTCCTTCTGTTGTTCTGGTTTTAGTTCCTGAAATTTCTGCTTCATGTTCTTAAACCTGTAATCAATAAAAGCCGCTTTAAGAGGAGAAGCAAAATATCTCTCATAATCAAGCGGCGTTTCATAAAGCTTGAGCGCTTCAACTACGCGCAGCAAAACGATGCGGGATTTTACCAGTTCGGAATGTTCATCGGTCAAGCTTTTTTGTGAAGATGCGATAAATCGGTAATATTGTGACTCTGTTTCCTTCTGCGCTTTAACATACATCTTAACCGTGGCCTGATACATTGGCGTCTGAAATTGAAGTCCAATATAAACAGGAATCATTATTGCTATAGGAATGATGACAAATATAAGCTTATGCCTGAAAAGGACTTTTAAATAATCACGTAAAGTAACTGCTCCTACATTAGCAGCCATATTGTTCTCCTATAATCAAAAAATTCCTCCTGAAACCACTATGACATCTCCAGGCTGTAACACAATGTCAGCACTTGCGTCACCATCAATAACGGCTTTAATGTTTACCTTGATTATGGAAAATCCACTGCTGTTATTAACAGGCCGTAAGATCTTAATCTTACTTTCAGAACCCCATTTAGTTACTCCGCCTGCCGTCGTGATGGCCTTAAAAACTGTCATATTGTTTTGAAGGACGAACTCCCCAACCTTATTATTAACCTCACCATAAATATAGAATGTTTTATTGTGCTCTATTATCAAAATGTCATCAGGCTGGAGAAGCGTGCTTTCAACTTCTTTATTTTCAATAAGCCCTTCATTCAGCTGTGCTTCCGCAAAATCTTTAAATCCACCTGGTTCTCCTTCCTGCTTTCTCCTTAATTTTATCTTTCCGTATATTCCGTTAACGTTCGCGCCGCCAGCTTCAATTAGTGCCTTTAACACTGTCGTATTGTTCTCAAGTATAAAGCGTGCAGGTCTTGCAACCTCACCTTGAACTAAGTACGTTTTATTATGCTCAACAACCATTACATCGTCAGACTGAAGAATTGTATTTTCGACTTCCTTGCTCTCTATAATTCCGTTATTAAGGTCTCCCTCGACAAAATCTTTATATCCGCCGGGCGTTCCTTCCTGTTTCCTTCTCAGCTTTATCTTGCCGTACGCTCCATTAACACCAGCACCGCCTGCTTCTATCAGTGCCTTTAATACCGTCGTATTGTTCTCAAGTATAAAACGACCGGGTCTTGCAACTTCTCCTTGAACTAAATATGTTTTATTATGCTTAACAACTAGTACATCATCAGGCTGAAGGATTGCATTTTCGACTTCTTTGCTCTCTATAATTCCGTTAATAAGGTCTCCCTCGACAAAATCTTTATATCCGCCGGGCGTTCCTTCCTGTTTCCTCCTTACTAATATTTTTCCATATAAACCTTCAGATGCTACACCACCTGCTTCTAATAATGCTTTCAATACCGTAGTCTCTTTCCTAAGTATAAATTTCCCTTTTCTTAACACCTCGCCGTCTATGTATATCTTATCTTCATCGACAACGATTATGTCATCTGGCAACAGAGGCATATATCCTTCTGCGCCTCCCTCTATAATGCTTTTAATATCTAACGTTACTTCTTTATATCCCGCTTCTCCTTTTTTCCCGCGCCTGACCTTAACCTTGCCATATAAGCCATCGGTGCCTCCAGCAATTGATATTGCCTTTACCACCGTAAGACCTTCATCAAAAACGATCTCTCCGATCCTTTTGGTATCACCGTAAACGTACACTTTCTGATCATTTGATTGCAGCAGCGACACTGAAACAATGGGATATTTTAAATATCCCTCGCTGAGACGTTTTGCTATTTCCTTCTCAACTTCATCGATATTTTTCCCTTTCACATAAACTGATCCTATATAAGGGAAGGTGATTGAGCCATCATTTGCCACTTTTACACTGGTCCTCAGGTCCGGATGATCAAGTACTCTTATCTCTATTACATCATGTGCATTAATCTTAGATAATACGCTTGCAGAGGCCTTAACTTGCGCAGATGCCGAGGTTTTAGTATCGTCGGCTGCAAAGCTTTTAGTCTCAAAAGCTGCGGCAAAAATATTCAATGACACTATAGCAATAAATATACGAATCATATTCTTCAAGGTATTGCCCCCTTATTATTTTACTTCTGCAGTAATAACATTTCTTAAACTCTAAAATTCCTATTAACAAATCTTTAACTGCCTTGCATAAACAAACGACAGACTGATTCCTCTATGGAATTAAAATGCCTTAGTCATTCCAAGGGATATAGAATTCTTGTTGTATCCTCCGATGTTATTTGTCGTGGTGAAATGAGAATAATTATATGCTAATGTTGCATTGAAATTTTCCAGGATTTCATAGGAAAGTGAAAAGTTTACTCCAAGAAGTGTATTATTAATATCTAAATTAACAAGTGTGCCCTTGCCGTAAAAACCTGAAAAAGAACTATTCAGTTTTTCCGATAACAAAAGTTGTATGCTGGCGGTAGTTTGCCAATTACTGAAAATATCATTGCTGTCAGGAAGTGATTCCTCATTTTCTAAGAATGAAAGAGTTGCGTTTGTGTTTTCATTTATTTCATCAGTCAAGGAAACATTGATATACTGAGTACTGCTTCTATTGTTTTCGGTAGAAGTCGAATCAAGCCCTACGCTTCCATCAAAATATAGCCTGGGGGTTATATTTTGTTTCAAACCCATAGTGGCTCTATTAATAATACCGGCACTGCCATTAGAATAAGCATACGAAAAAGAAATGACAGTATACGCACTATACAAGTAATTTAAATCAAGACCATAAGTATTTTGCCACCAATTACTTTCATTTGCTTCAATAGTTCTGTTTTGTGAATAATTGTACTTTGCAGTTACCGTAAAATGCTCGCTTAAATTTTTTGTATATACAAAGCCATAATTATTAGAAAATGATTCATGTCTTGGCCTGACCATCCCAAATTCCTTCTCGAAAGAGTCGGGGGAGAAAGAATGAGAAAAATTATAGCTCAAAAAAATGTTATCGTATTCAGAAAACTCATTTTTAAAACTAAAAGTTAAATCTTCAGAAGAGTTCTTTATATCTTTAAACCTTGACTGTTGTCGGTGGTTTACAGTTCCTCCTAAATTCAACATTCTTCTTTTACTCTCATATAATGCATCCATCCTAAGAGTCAATGCTGTTATAAAATCCTCCTTCTTATCTACATCTGAAAAAGTTAAGTTATCATCATATGTTTCGGTAATAGTGCTGGAAATCTTTAAGTCTAATCCATTATATTGGAATGCATGGACACCTGTAGACACAAAAAAAAGCAAAAAGGCTATCAAGTAACCTTTTGCAACTATCAGTAGATGACATCTTTTTTTCACTCTCACATTAATAAAGATTTTTTATTATATAATAATTCCATAAAATTTTCCTATAGCTGGAATCTCTGTTATATGATTTCATAATCAACCAGTCTAAGTCCAAGTTAATCTTCTCAAAGTCTTGCTTATTAAGTTTACTACCTATGATAAAAACGATTATATCTCAACTTAACCGTATGACATATCACATTATTGTGCTAAGATATGTCTAATGCTAAAAATTAAAATCTGCGGAATAACTAACACCGATGACGCCTCAGCGGCGATCGAATATGGCGCTGATGCGTTAGGTTTTGTTTTCTATCAGAAAAGCCCTCGCTATATAACTCCCGAAACAGCAAAAACTATTATCTCGTCGCTGCCGCCTTTTATAAAAACGGTTGGAGTCTTCGTTGATAAAGAAAAAAAAGAAGTTGAGAAAATCACCGCTTATACGGGATTAGATTTGATACAGTTTCACGGTTCTGAACCCCCGGAGTACTGTTCTACCAGCAGGAAAGTTATTAAAGCTCTCAGAGTAAAAGAACTATCCGATCTTGAGCCCTTAAAACGTTACAAAACTGCGTCGGCATTTCTGCTTGATACGTATTCCTCCGAGACAATTGGCGGAACAGGACAGATATTTAACTGGGAGATTGCTATTGAGGCCAAAAAATTCGGACGGATAATTCTCGCAGGCGGGTTGACTCCTGAAAATATCGAGGAAGCGGTAAAGCTGGTCCAGCCATATGGTGTTGATGTAGCTTCCGGTGTCGAAGGCAGTATTAAGGGCAGAAAGGACCACAAAAAACTGCGGTTGTTCATTGAAAGAGCAAGGGGTGCGTCTTTAAAACATTATTTATGAATGATATGTCAGTTGCAAATGTATCAACGCCTGACAGGACCCTTCTTAACAAAACAGAAATAGAAAAAATATTAGGCCTGCCTTTCACCAATAATAACAATGTCAGGCTATTACAAAGCGGACAGGAAGTCTTTCAGGCAATCCTCGATGCTGTTTCAACTGCCCTGCATACTATCTGCATTGAATTTTATATCTTTAAGGACGATGATACAGGCAATAAGCTTTCATCTTTGCTTAAAGAAAAATCCCGGCAAGGCGTCAGTGTCTACCTGCTGTATGACCATTTCGGGTCATTCCTCACCTCCCGGAATTTTTGGTCTGATTTAAAAAAAGAAGGTGTAAAGGTCAGGGTATCTCATCCTTTTAAATTGTCATCGCTTAAAAGTTATATTTATCGTGATCATAAAAAGCTCCTGGTGATCGACGGTCAAAAGGCATTTATGGGCGGATTCAATATTGCCGACGAATACTACAGGTTTTTTAGAAAGAAGAAAAAGATATGGCGCGATATGGGGATTTACCTTGAAGGCCCAATCACCTCTTCCTTGCTCGACATTTTCAGTAAAAGCTGGAAGACCTGGAAAGGCGAGCTTATTAAATCGCCAATAGAGCACCCGCAACCAACACACGGCGTCCCAGTTATCCCCATCTTTGTCAGTTCAGCCAGGGCAAGAAGAAAGATGAGGAGGCTGCTTCTTTACAGTATTAAAAACTCAAAAGAGAGCATATTACTGACAACCGCCTATTTCATCCCGAGCAGAAGGATACTCAGGGCGCTGATACGCGCGGCTCAAAGAGGCGTAAACCTCAAGCTACTTCTTCCGGGGAAAACAGATGTCCTTTCGGTCTTCTACGCCGGCAGAAGTTATTATGCCCGGCTGCTAAAGGCAGGGGTTGAAATATATAATTATCAGGGAGCGGTGCTTCATTCCAAGACCTCGGTATTTGACGGTTGCTGGAGTGTAATAGGTTCCGCAAACCTCGACTTTCAATCTCTGCGGAGAAATGAGGAAAGCAATGTTGGAATTTTCGACATGGAATTCAGCAGGCAGACAACAGAGGTTTTCCAGAACGATCTTAAGAGCTCAATCAAAATAGATGCTGAGACATGGTCAAGGCGTCCTTTGCATCAGAAGTTTCTTGAAAAGTTCTTTTACTTGATCATACGAAAATTATAATTATCACACCAAATATTCGCATACTTTTTCCGGTTATTGTTATTCTCCTTTACTGTGATATAATAGTGATTTGCAAAATTCAATCATTAAGGACTTGCTGAATTTATGAATGAAAAAGTTCCTGACAACAAAGGTCATTTCGGCATTTACGGAGGTAGGTTTGTCCCCGAAACCCTCATGCCCGCGCTCATTGAGCTTGAAGCCGCATACAGGAAATACATAAAGGACAGGACCTTTCTTGAAGAATTGCGCTCGCTTCAAAAAGATTTTATAGGAAGACCGACCCCGCTGTACTTTGCAAAGAACCTCACTGAAAAACTCGGCGGGGCAAAAATCTACCTCAAGAGAGAAGACCTCTGTCACACTGGCGCCCACAAGATCAATAACGCCCTTGCCCAGGCCCTGCTTGCAAAGAGGATGGGGAAAAGCAGGGTAATCGCGGAGACCGGCGCGGGACAGCACGGTGTTGCCACTGCAACAGGCGCTGCGTTAGCCGGGCTTGAATGCGAAATATACATGGGAAGCGAAGATATAAGACGGCAGGCGTTGAATGTTTTCAGGATGCGACTGCTTGGCGCAAAGGTCACGGAAGTGAACGTGGGTTCAAAGACATTAAAAGACGCGATCAATGAGGCCTTGAGAGACTGGACGACCAATGTCGGCCATACTCATTATGTCTTAGGGACGGCGTTTGGGCCCCATCCCTACCCTGTGATGGTAAGAAATTTTCAGTCGGTAATAGGCAATGAGGCGAAAAAACAAATATTACAAGCTGAGAAAAAACTGCCTGATCGCCTGATCGCCTGCGTCGGCGGTGGCAGTAACTCCATCGGATTATTTTTTGCGTTCCTTAAAGACAACATCAGAATGATCGGCGTTGAGGCCGGAGGGCATGGGATTGCATCAGGCGAGCACGCGGCGCGTTTCGCTGGAGGCTCTCTCGGCGTCTTTCAGGGATGTAAAAGTTATCTGCTGCAGGATGATGACGGCAATGTGCTCGGCACGCATTCGGTTTCCGCGGGACTTGATTACGCATCAGTGGGGCCTGAACATTCTTTTCTCAGGGACCTAAAAAGGATTGAATATACCTATGCCACTGACGAAGAGGCCTTGAAGGCCTTTGAGCTGTTGAGCAGAACTGAAGGCATCATCCCGGCGCTTGAATCCGCACACGCGGTTGCTGAAGCATCCAAGGTAGCTCCGGCCCTGCCGAAAGATTCCGTCATCATTGTAAACCTCTCAGGCAGGGGTGATAAAGATGTGCAAGAAGTGGCAAAGATAAAAGGAATAGAGTTGCAATGAGCAGGATAACTAAAACATTTATAAATCTCAGATCATCGGGCAAGAAGGCCCTTATCCCCTACATTATGACGGGAGACCCTTCGCTTGAGGCCACAAAAAAACTTGTCGCGGATATTGGGGAAGCAGGGGCGGACATCATTGAACTCGGGGTCCCTTTCAGCGATCCTCTCGCAGACGGCCCTACAATACAGAGGGCGCATGAGCGGGCATTACAAAATGGCGTAACTTTGCGAAAGGTCCTTGCGCTTGTAAAGGAGATCAGACAAAGCTCTGAGGTCCCGCTGATTCTCATGACGTACTACAATCCGGTCTTTAAATTCGGCATCGAGGCATTTGCAAGGGAAGCATCCGTCGCAGGCGTTGACGGTGTAATAATCCCTGACCTGATACCTGATGAGGCGGATGATTTCATAAAGGCCGCGCGTCAATTCAAACTTGATACCATTTTCCTGCTTGCTCCAACAAGCACGCTGGATAGAATCAAGAAAGTCGTAAAGGCCGCAACGGGCTTTATTTACTATGTATCCATCACGGGCATCACCGGAGCAAAACTTTCAATCGGGGACCCGATGAAAGACACACTTGAAATTATTAGAAGCAATACAAGCAAACCGGTAGCCGTAGGTTTTGGAATTTCAACACCCGAGGAAGCTGCGGCAGTATCAAAACTCGCTGAAGGCGTTATCATCGGCAGCGCAATAGTAAGATTGATCGCCGAAGGAAAAGATATCAAAGATTTTGTGAGGAGAATTAAAAAGGGGATCGGGGATTAGGGATTGGTTTTTTTACCGACCCCTGACTACTAACCCCTAACTACTGTCTTTATATGGCCTGGTTTAAGAAAAAAGAACAACCTGCGATTGCAAAGAAGGTCAAAGTCCCGGAAGGGCTCTGGGTAAAGTGCAATTCCTGCAAGGAGATCATCTACCGTAAAGAGGTGGAGAAGAACCTGAAGGTATGCCCTAAATGCAACTACCACTTCAGGATTTCCGCCAAGGAACGTATATCGCTGCTTGTAGACGAAAACAGCTTTGTCGAAATTGGGGAGAACCTGATATCCAAAGACCCCCTCAATTTCAAAGACCAGGTCACATACAGGGACCGTCTCGGCGAGTATCAGAAAAAAACGAGCAACAAAGACGCCGCGATGGCCGGCAGCGCCCTGATAGGCAACCATAAGACAATGCTCGTCGTCCTTGATTTTGAATTTATGGGCGGCAGCATGGGTTCGGTTGTCGGCGAGAAGTTTGTTATGGCCGCTGAAAAGGCCGCCGAAGAGGAATTGCCGTTAATATCCGTTGCCTCATCCGGAGGCGCAAGAATGCACGAAGGGATTATCTCTCTCATGCAGATGGCAAAAACCTCAGCCTCAATAGCAAGGTTTAAAGAAAAACGAATGCCCTTCATATCAATCCTTGCCGATCCGACCTTCGGAGGGGTATCAGCAAGTTTTGCGATGCTGGGAGACATAATGATCGCGGAACCCAAAAGCCTGATAGGCTTTGCTGGACCGAGGGTAATCGAGCAGACGATAAAACAGCAATTGCCCGAGAACTTTCAAACCGCGGAATTCCTGCTCCAGCACGGGATGATCGACATGATCGTCCCCAGAAAAGAGTTGAAGCAGACCATTATTAAACTTTTGTCATTGACCACCGGTAACAGTAACATAGAAAAATAGACACCCTGACCCTCTCCCGCAAGGGGACAGGAACTTTATTTCTACATTATCATGACCACTGATTTTCAAAAATACGACTCGACAGTAAGTTATTTATACAGCCTTCAAAAACACGGAATAAAATTGGGGCTGGAAAATACAAAGAGGCTGATGGGCCTTCTTGGAGGGCCACACAAATCTTTCCGCTCCGTGCATATAGCCGGGACCAACGGAAAAGGTTCCACTTCCGCTGCGATTGCATCCATTCTCAGGGAGAACGGTTTTAAGGTCGGCCTGTTCACCTCTCCTCATCTGGTCAGTTTTACGGAAAGGATACGGGTAAACGATCAGCGCATTGAGGAGTCCGAGGTCATTAATATAGCGGCGATGATTCGCGATCTGCTAACAGGGACTGATCTGAACCCGACTTTTTTTGAGTTTGTCACCGCGATGGCGTTTTACTGCTTTGCGCAAAACAAAGTTGACTGGGCTGTGATTGAGACCGGGATGGGCGGAAGGCTCGACTCTACGAACGTCATTCTTCCTGAGGTAAGCATTATCACCAACATAAGCCTCGACCACTGCGAGTTTCTCGGCGACAGCATCTCTGAGATTACATTTGAGAAGGCAGGCATTATTAAATCAGGGGTGCCGGTTATAACATCCTCGTCAGAGCCTGAGGTTGTTCAACAATTGTCTGACATAGCAGGAAGCCTCGGCTCCGCGGTCCATGTCTACGGCAAGGATTATAAAGGCGCGCTTACCGGGATGGATTACAAACAGATTAACTTTGATTACAGCGGCTATAATAATTACGGCAATCTCTTGATGTCACTGTCCGGGAGATATCAGCTCTACAATGCCTGCACCGCGGTGCGCGCGTGTGAAGTTTTGAGAGAAAAGGGGTTCACCATTTCAGACGCTTCGATCAGGCAGGGCCTGCTCAATATCAAACTCGAAGGCAGGCTGGAAAAGGTGTTGGAGTCGCCGCCCATTTTCATTGACGGCGCTCACAATCCTGAGGCTGCCGCTTCACTTGCTGAATCAGTCCGGGAACTTTTTTCTGATAAGAAAATTATCCTGATAGCCGGGATCATGGACGACAAGGATGTCGATGGGGTATTGAAACCTCTTGTCCAGATCGCTGAATCAGTAATACTGACAAGGCCCAGATATGATCGCGCGGCCTTGCCTGAGAGACTTGAAAACATCATAATCAGCCTAAAGAAATCAGGCATGAATATTACCAATTCGATAACTAAAACCGACACCATCTCCGGGGCCCTGAATATTGCAAAAGACCGGTGCAGTGATGACAATATTATTCTCGTAACCGGGTCGTTCTATACAACTGGAGAAGTGAAAGAGGTATTAGGCAGCACAGGAGTTTTTACAACGTTAAGAGAACAAGTGGAAAATAAGGAAGTGAAAAAGTGAAAGAGTTCGGTGTTTGGAGATTGAAGCTAACTTCCCCTTTTACTAAAGGGGGTTTAACTTTCCTCTTTGCTCTCTGCTCTCTGCTCTTATCATCTCCCTCCGCCTCTGCCGAAGGAATGGCTGATATTACCGCTGACCATATGGAACACCTCGCTCAAACCAATACCTACATTGCAACCGGCTCAGTCAAGATAGTCTTTGAAGATTCCACGCTGACCGCTGATGAGATGTTCCTTGACGGAAATACATCTGATGCTGTTGCCTCAGGCAATGTGGTCCTCGAGGACAAGGATTCTGTCATAAAGGCAGATAAGATTGAAATGAATTTAAAGACCAAACTCGGCGTGGTTTACAACAGCAATATTTTCTACAAGAAACGCAATTTCCACATTCAAAGCGGGAACATTAAAAAGATCGGTGATAAAACTTTCTATTTTGACAGGGCCTCGGTTACGACTTGCGATGCGGAGGTGCCTGCGTGGAGTTTTTCAGGGAGAGACGTCGAGATCACTCAGAACAAAAGTTTAAGCGCGTGGCACGGCACCTTCAATGTCAAAGACTTCCCTGTCCTGTATTCTCCATATACATGGGTGCCTCTTCTTCAAGACCGCCAGACCGGGCTTCTGCAGCCGTCCTTTGGTTACAGCAGCACAAGAGGGCAGTCTTACAGACAGGGGTTCTTCTGGGCCATAAAAGAAAACCAGGACGCGACCATATATCTTGACTATTATTCCGAGCTGGGATTCGCGGAGGGCCTTGATTACCGTTATGCATTAACACCTGAAACATACGGCGAGTTATGGTATTACCGCACGAGAGACAATGAACCTGTCAGAGAGCTCTCGGAATTCAAGTCCTATAATAACGCGGAGCTTCCGTATGATATTTCAAGCTATTTGAAAGTTCACACAGTGAGCGATTTCGATTACTATGAGAGGATGGATTCAACGTCTTTGAACAGGTTCGGGCTGTCATCATGGGGAGCAACGAACCCTTTCGGGTTTGCCTCAGAGGAGAGGTATCAAAAATATCTTGAATCGGACCTGCAGTTGTCCAGGCCTTTTTATAACGGAAGGGTATACCTGCTGGCCCAGACCAGGCAAAGCCTCGAAGGCAGGTCCAATGAAATACCCCAGAGCCTTCCTGAAATAGGCCTCGTGCTTAATACGCAGTCTATGGGAGATTTCTCTTTTAACACATCGCTCAAGGGTGTAAATTTCTGGAGGAGAGACGGGCAGAAAGGCCAGAGGTTTGACATCAACCCGAACCTCTATTTCAGCTATGGCAGGCTGATAAATATCACCCAGAAAATAGGGCTGCGCGATACAGCATATTTCCTGGAAGATCCTGACGTAAGCGAAAACAGATTCATCTATGACCTCAGCACAACATTAACAACAAAGTTCTACAAAAAATACTCTTCGTTGGTCCATATCATCGAGCCGTCGGTGGAATATGAATACATACCTTCAACATTCGATGAGGACATCTCCTTCTTCGATTCTACAGATTCCATTGCTAAAACAAACGGTATCAATTACGCGCTTACTAACAGGGTGTCCGGCCTGGCCCCTTTAAACCTGGAAGCCAGATTCAGGCTTTCGCAGAGCTTCAGCCTGTTTAATGATGACAAAAGATTCTCTCCGGTGCTCGCGGAAGCGGTAATGTCAAGCAATCATGTGACGCTGCAGCTTAATGCTTCATATGATATCGATGAAAGACGGATGTCGGAAAATATCGCCTCTTTGATACTGAGGAACTCGATCGGTTATGTCGGTGTAGGTGAAAATCTCCGGGAAGCCACACAGCTTGATCAAGTTACTTTTGAGACAGGCCTGAGCAATCCTATAAAGTTCTTCAATATATCTCTTCCAATAGATGTAGGAGGGAAAATATGGTATGACCTGAACGGGCACAACACCCAGGAATATGACATCCAGGGCGTTTATTCTCATCAATGCTGGCGCCTGGCGCTTGCCTATATAAAAAGGATCACCGATTACCAGATAATATTTACAATAGAGTTTAAAGGAATAGGCACCATAGGCACTTCAAGCACTACAGGAATGGAAGGTTCAAAGATAGAGCCGATAATGCCGGTAGGGCTGCCGATGGAATATTAAACTCTTTATCCAAAAACGGCAGTTATATCCACAGATTTCACAGATAAAGACAACGATATAAATTAGACAGGCAAATTTTATATATTCACTCAACAGGTTAAAGACAAAAAAACTAATCAGGCTTTTTTAACAAATCTGTGATAATCTGCGTTAATCTGTGGATAATGATTTTTTTATCAATCGTCCTGGAATATCTTTCCGGGATTCAAAATACCATAGGGGTCAAAAGTCTTCTTGATCGCCTTCATCATCTCAATACTTGTTTCTGAAAGCTCCATCCCAAGAAATTGTTTCTTTGTAAGTCCAACGCCATGCTCGCCTGATATTGTCCCTTCCAGACTGAGCGTGGCTTTAAAAATATCCTCAACCGCCTTCCCTGCCCTTTCGTATTCTTCCCTGTCATTCTTGTCCGTCATCACATTGACGTGAATATTTCCATCGCCTGCATGGCCGAAGTTTACTATTTTCAGATTGTATCTTTCAGAGATTTCCCTCAATGACTGAAGCATCTCAGGTATCCTTCCGCGGGGCACAACGATGTCCTCGTTGATCTTGGTGGGTTTAATGCGGTAAAGCGCTGGAGAGATCGCCCTCCTCGCCTCCCAGAGGCGCTGCTGGGCAAAGATGTCCTCGGCTATGCTGACCTGACCGTTTTGTGAAGTGCAGATCTTCGCGATCTTTTCAGCGTCCTGCATGGCAGCGGCATGTGAGCCGTCCACCTCAATCAGCAACATTGCCTCCGCTTCCATCGGCAGTCCGAAATTCTTGTAATTTTCAACCGCGCGCACAGACTCTTCATCCATGAATTCAAGCACCCTGGGGATTATTCCCGAAGAGGTGATTTTTGTTATCGCAAACGCTGCTTCATCCAGCCGTGAGTACGTGCATAAAAGGGTCACTGTTTCTTCGGGCATGGGCAGTATCTTCAAAAATATCTTCGTCACGACACACAGCGTCCCTTCAGAACCGACGATAAGGCGCGTCAGATCATATCCGACAACGTTCTTGTAAGTTTTTCCGCCAGTCATCATGACCCTGCCGTCGGGAAGGACAACTTCAAGCCCAAGCACGTAATCCCTTGTAACACCGTATTTTACCGCCCGCGGCCCCCCTGCGTTTTCAGCAACGTTCCCGCCTAAAGTGCAGAAGTTCATGCTTGCGGGGTCAGGTGGATAAAAGAGGCCCTTCCCTTCAAGCTTTTCCTGCAAGTGGCCATTGATCACACCCGGCTCGACAACGGCGATCATATTTTTGTCATCAATATCGAGTATCCTGTTCATGCCGTCAAGGGAAAGGATGATCGCGTCGTTCAAAGGCACAGCGCCTCCGGTCATCCCGGTCCCGGCGCCGCGGGGCACAACCGGCGTCCTTTGCTTGTTCGCATACGCAACGACTTTTGAAACCTCGTCCGTGCTCACCGGTTTTACGATCGCGGAAGGAGCGCCCTGCATCGAGGACGCGTCGAACCCGTAGCAGAAGAGGTCCTCTTTGTCGTTTGAAAGCCTCTCCGGCAGGGGAAAAGCGTTTTCGTCTTTTTTCTTGAAGATTTTAAAATCCATGATGGTTTAATTATAACTGAAAATTGCGTTTAAGAAACCACAGAGTTCACCCGGCGGTTAATTGTATTATGCGGAAGACACGATCTTCATACTTATGTCAGCGGCAGGAGCGGAATGCGTGAGCGCGCCGACAGAGATCAGGTCTACACCTGTCTCTGCAACGCCGTGGATATTTTCCAGGCTTATATTGCCTGATGCCTCTATCAGCACAGCCGGGTTCTTTTTGCGGATTATCTTCACGGCATCTCTCATCTGACTGACGTTCATGTTATCAAGCATTATAATATCTGCGTTTACTGAAAGCGCTTCATGTACTTCAGCGATATTTTTCACTTCAACTTCGATCTTTAATAGCTGATGCGACTTTGAACGCGCAAGTTTAACAGCTTGCCCTATCCCGCCCGCCGCAGCGATATGATTGTCTTTAATAAGCACGCCGTCAAAAAGCCCGTAGCGATGATTATGTCCTCCGCCCATTCTCACGGCGTATTTGTCAAAGTAGCGGAGGCCCGGCGCGGTCTTGCGCGTATCGAGAATTTTTACCTGCAAACCCTTTACCTGCCGGACGTATTTATCTGTGAGAGTGGCGATGCCTGACATCCGTTGAAGCAGATTGAGCGCGACCCGCTCAGCCATTAAAAGACTTCTCGTGCTGCCGCTGATGTTGGCAATAACGGTTTGAGCCTTTACCCTGCTGCCGTCTTTTTTGAGGGGTTTAAATTTTATGTTTTTGTCTATTAATTGAAAAGTCCTCTCCGCAAATGGAAGTCCCGCAAGGACCAGATCAGACTTGGCAATTATCGCTGCGCTGGAAAAACGCCTTTCAGAAATGAGCGCAGATGTTGTCACATCCCCGTTGCCAATGTCTTCATGCAGGGAATTGAGAATAATTCTGTCTGTGAAATTTAAATTATTCATTTTCATACGTCTTTATTAACTCTTACTAACCACAGAGACACAGAGAAAACAAGAAAAATTTTTTTATTACTTCAAGTCTTTTTTCTCAGTGCCTCCGTGTCTCTGTGGTTTCCTCTCATCTCTTCGACAATAACTTCACCAACCCGAACACGCCGCCGATTGCGGCGCCGAAGGCAAGAGCGGACTTCCAGTCAAATAGAGTTGTTACATGCCCTTCAACGTTATTGGCCACCACGATAAGCGCTGAAGTATTTTCTGAAGTTATATTGTTGGCCACCATGACACCGACGTTGCTCTTGCTGACCTCGTCAATCCCGTCGGCAACAGTGATAACGGAACAGGATGAATTCAGAGAGGCATTTTCGGCAACAGCAACAAGGCTGATGCTTTTCTTCATATTTAACGCCTCGGCTTTCACAACGCAGGCCGCGCCCTGAGTGACATCGATATTTTCTCCATCTACTGTCATAGAGCACACCCGCTGCATTTCAATATGCCCGCCTTCAACCGTCCTGACTGAACTGTTCTTTATGTTAATAAACTCGCCTTCCACGACCTGAGCGTCACCTTTTTCAAGTTCCACTGTCTCCCTGCTCATCAGATTTACCTCCATTGATTAAGTTTATCAATATTACCCTGTATTGATTTTAACTTCTCCATATAATCATTGTACTTGTTTTTGTTCTCCTCAACCACCGCTTGCGGGGCCTTACTGATAAAGGCCTCGTTGCGGAGCTTCCTGTCAACAAACTGGATGTCCTCTTCGATCTTACGTCTCTCTTTATTCAGCCTGCTGATCTCCGCGTCAAAATCGAACAGGCCTTCAAGCGGTACAAATATCTCAAACGCAGGCTTGATCGCGGTGGCCGCGTGTTTAGGCGCCTGGATGTCGCTACTGATCTTTATGTCCTTTGCCTTTGCAAGCTTGGCTATATAGGTAATGTTTTCATTCAGGGTCGCCTCCGCGTTATTGGATGCCCTTATCAATGCCTGAAGTTCAAGCGAAGGCGAGAGATTCAGTTCGCCCCTGATGTTCCTGATAGCGGTCACTGCATCCATCACAATGTTGAGTTTTTCCTCCGCCGTCTTGTCCTCAATGCCTTCTTCAGCAGATGGATATTGGCGGATGCAAAGGCTGTCATCATGCCTTTTGCACGGCAGTTGCTGCCAGATCTCTTCCGTGATGAAAGGCATGAAAGGATGCAGGAGTGCAAGTGATACTTCATATACGTGGACCAAAGTGCTGATCGCAGCTTTTTTCGAGTCCGCGTTTTCGCTGTACAGCTCCGGTTTGATCAACTCAACATACCAGTCACACAGTTCGTGCCAGATAAATTGATACAGAGCACTTGACGCGTCATTGAACCTGTACTCTTCAAGTGATTTATTAACATCCGCGCAGACAACAGAAAGCCTGCTAAGTATCCACCTGTCGGCAAGGCTGAGGTTTTTGACCTTTATTGAAAGCGATGTTTCCTCTCCTTCCGTTACGTTCATGGAAATGAATCTCGCCACATTCCATATCTTGTTCAGGAAATGCCTGTACCCCTCAACCCTCTGCTCGGAAAACTTTATGTCCCTGCCCTGCGCGGCGTACGCGGCGAGCGTGAACCTGAAAGCGTCCGTGCCATACAGCTCCGTCATCTTGAGGGGGTCCACAACATTGCCCTTTGACTTGCTCATCTTCTGGCCTTCCGCGTCCCTGATGAGGGCGTGGATATAAACGTGCCTGAACGGTTCTTCTTTCATGAATTTAAGGCCCATCATCATCATACGCGCAACCCAGAAGAAGAGGATGTCGAAACCCGTTATCAAAACGCTGGTCGGGTAAAACGTTTTCAGATCGTCAGTGTCCTCAGGCCAGCCCAGAGTGGAAAACGGCCAGAGCGCTGACGAGAACCATGTATCAAGCACGTCCTCGTCCTGGACCAATTCCTTGCTTCCGCATTTGCACGCTGACGGTGTCTCCCTTGATACAATGACCTCCGCGCATTCCTTGCAATACCATACCGGGATGCGGTGTCCCCACCAGATCTGCCGCGATATGCACCAGTCCTTTATATTCTCCATCCAGTCGAAGTAGCTGTTCTCCCAGCCTGTTGGAATGATCTTGACCTGTCCTTCTTTCACCGCCTTCATCGCCTCTTCAGCAAGCGGCTTTATTTTCACGAACCACTGATTTGAAAGATACGGCTCGACAATTGTCTTACATCTGTAGCAATGGCCGATTGCCATCGCGTGGTCAGTAACTTTCTCAAGATGGCCCAAGTCTTCGAGGTCTTTCAGTACATTCTTCCTGCACTCAAACCGGTCCTGCCCTTTGTACGGGCCTGCCTCCTCGGTCATCTTGCCGTCGCCTGTTAATAAGTTGATGAACGGCAGGTTGTGCCTTTTGCCCATTTCAAAATCATTGGGGTCGTGCGCGGGCGTCACCTTTACCGCTCCTGTGCCGAAAGATGCGTCGACAAATTCATCCGCGATGATCGGGATGTCCCTGTTGATTATCGGCAGCCGCACCATTTTGCCGATGAGGTGTTTGTATCTCTCGTCCTCGGGATTCACTGCGACAGCGGTATCACCGAGATAAGTTTCGGGCCTTGTTGTTGCAACGGTAATATGCCCGTCCTGGTCCGCAAAATTATATTTGATGTAATAAAGCTTGCCCTGCTTGTCCTCGTGCTCCACTTCGAGATCGGACAACGCGGTGTGACACCGGGGACACCAGTTGATGAGATATTCGCCCCTGTATATCAGCCCTTCTTCATAGAGCCGGACAAATACCTCACGCACTGCCTTTGATAATCCCTCATCAAGCGTGAACCTTTCCCTGCTCCAGTCGCATGACGCGCCCATGCTTTTTAATTGATTTATTATCGTGCCGCCATAGAGCTTCTTCCATTCCCAGACCTTCTCAATAAATTTCTCCCTGCCAAGCGCGTGCCTGTCAGTGCCCTGCTTCTGCAGGTCTTTCTCGACAACGTTCTGTGTCGCGATACCGGCATGGTCTGTTCCCGGCAGCCATAATGTATTAAACCCTGACATCCTCTTCCACCTGATCATGATGTCCTGAAGAGTAATATCAAGCGCGTGTCCAATGTGCAGGGAGCCGGTAACATTCGGCGGCGGGATGACTATGCAGTAAGGAGGCTTCTCGCTTTTACCCTCTGCCCTGAAATATTCATTCTCAATCCAGAAGTCATACCACTTCTTTTCAATGTCTTTCGGCTCGTATCTTTTCTCAAGCATGTCTGATCCTGTCTCCTGTGAACTCTATTGAATTATCTCAAACGCAACAACGTAAGTCTAATAATACTTCAAGCGATAATTGTGACATTTTATTAAACCTTATTTCAATGCTACAATACAGGCACGCTGATAAAACGCAATGAACCACAGAGACACGGAGGCACGGAGAAAAATTAAACTGAGTTAATCCACAGATTGCACAGATTTACACAGATCGATTTAGTGCCTGTCCATAAACTGACTGTTTTATTTTCGTCATGCCAGAAGTCAGTAATCGGGCATCCAGAACTACTGAAAAGACTGGATTCCCGCTCAACAGACTACGGGAATGACAGTTTAATGTTTGAGTTTATGGCCAAAGTCTTTCCTTTTAATCTGTGTCATCTGCGAAATCTGCGGATAAAATCTTTTCTGTGGTTTTTAAGGAGACTGAATTGAAAAAACTGCTTTTAATATTACCGAAGAGTGAACGTGGTTACTGGGGAAAGGTATCAAGATCGGGCAAGGCAGGATTTGTGCGCCTGAGCCTGCCGGCAGTTGCCGCGCTTACTCCGTCAGATTGGGATGTGGAAATTCTGGACGCCCGCACCACACCTGTTGATTTCGACAGGAAGGCTGACCTTGTCGGGATCACGGCCTTCACCGCCGAGATACCGAGCGCATACGCCATCGCCGACGGTTTCAGGGAGAAAGGCGTAACAGTGGTCATGGGCGGTATTCATGTATCAGCCCTTCCCGACGAAGCGCTTCAACACACTGACAGCGTGGTCGTTGGTGAGGCAGAGGGCGTGTGGGGGCAACTGCTTCAGGACTTTGAGAAAGGGCAGATGAAACCCGTTTACCACGCAGAGTCTTTGATCGATATGAAAGGCATGGCCGTTCCACGCAGGGACCTTCTCGACAAAAATATTTATACATCATACAACACATTGCAGGCTACACGCGGGTGTCCGTTTAACTGCGAGTACTGCGCGGTCACGGCTTTCTTCGGAAATAAATTCAGGACACGGCCACTTGTCGAGGTCATTCATGAGATAAAAAGTTTTCAGGGCAGGGACTTCTTTTTCGTTGATGACAACATCACCGGACATCCGAAATTCGCAAAGGAACTTTTCAGAGCGCTCATCCCGTTGAAGCGCATCTGGGGAGGACAGACCACGATCAACTTCGCGAAAGATGATGAGCTGCTTTCACTCTATGCAAAGAGCGGGGGCAAATACGCGTTCATCGGTTTTGAGACCCTCTCCGAAACCAACCTCAAGAAGATGAGTAAATCATGGAACTCGCCTGACGGCTACAAAGAGGCGATAAGGAAAATACACAGGGCAGGCATCAATGTGATCGGGAGTTTTATTTTCGGACTGGATGAAGACGACGCTTCAGTATTTGAAAGGACCTTCAACTTCATCATGGAGAACAATGTAGACGCCGCGCAGTTTCACATACTCACCCCTTTCCCCGGTACCAAGCTTTATACGGCAATGGAAAAAGAAGGAAGGATAACAGACAGGGACTGGGCCAAATATCACACCGGCGAAGTCATATTCAAGCCGAAAAATATGACCGCCGAAGAACTCCAGCAGGGCTACTTCTGGATATTCCGTGAGACATACAGGTGGAAAAATATGCTGAAAAGAAGTCTGCGAAGCCCGCGAAACCTCCCCATCAGGATCGGCACGAATTTCAGCTACAGGAACAAGGCCAGAAAAATGCCGGAAGTTTGCGCGTTGTAAATTTCCTAACTGATATCTGTTAACACGCTGAAACTGTATGCCCATACCATCTTGACAGTGCATGTCATACAATGTAAACATATACTATGATTCATTACGAAAGTGAGGTCAAAAAAGCTGTAAAGAAAGGAATATTGCCTAAAGAGATATTTACACGATTCAATAATGCATTTATCGCACTTGAAACAACCGGAGATTTAGGATTATTCGATATTAAGAAATTAAAGTCATCGGAGAAGAGAACGTACTATCGTTTGCGAAAGAGTAAATACAGGGCAATATTTTACATTGAGGATAATGATTATTATGTTATCTCTATTGAAAAGAGAGAGGAGGTATACAGGCAATGGGAGTAATATCTATCAGATTTAATAGTGATGAGGAGAAGATATTGAAGAAATTATCTGACCATTTTCATGAGGATAAATCTGCTTTGATAAAAAAATCATTAGTAGAGTTATATGAGAATGTCTTAGACTTGAATACTATAGCGAGATACGAGGAAAGAGAAAAGAAGAAAAAAGTATCCTTTACTACTGCCGAGGATATTTTAAAAGAGTCCAGGAATTGATATGCCTCATTCAGACCAGACGTCCAATTCAAACTGGACCATTCTTTTTATCTGCTGGCTGATAGCAGTCATCTCTGCGCTGGGGAGCCTGTTTTTCAGCGAGATAATGAAATTCGCCCCCTGTGTTTTGTGCTGGTATCAGAGAATCTGTTTGTTCCCCTTAGCGTTAATATTGACAGTGGGACTCTTCCCCTTTGATAAAAGCGTTGTTAAATTTGCCCTTCCGTTAGCGATAGCGGGATGGTTCATCGCGCTCTATCATAACCTTCTATATACCGGGATCATTCCCGAAAGCATACAACCCTGCAGTCAGGGCGTTTCATGCACGGAGGACTACATCAAATTGTTCGGTATTTTCACAATTCCTATGCTGGCGTTAATGTCATTTTCAACCATAGCAGCGTTATTATTTTTGTTAAAGAGGAGGCTTTCCAAATGAAAAAACAAAAAGCAGTTAAGAAGCAGAAACCGATAGAAAAACAGAAGACAATGAAAAAGCAGAACATAGTTTTAATCTCAGCGATCTGCCTGGTGATCGTGTTTGCGCTCGGCAGCTATTTCTACAAGACGCAGCAGTCAGAAAAGCTGAGCTTTATGGCCAGAGAAAACGCTTCAACGTTTGTCAGGGATTATTCACTGACACTCGGCAGTAATGATGCGAAAGTTTATATCGTGGAATTTTTTGACCCCGCGTGTGAAACCTGCAGAGATTTTCATCCTTTCGTTAAAAACCTGATGGCTGAAAACCAGGGCAAAATGAAGCTTGTTCACAGGTACGCGCCTTTTCATCCCGGCTCAGATTATTTTGTAAAGATACTGGAAGCGGCGAGGAAACAGGGGAAGTATTGGGAGACCCTGGAGGCTATGTTTAATAGTCAGCATATCTGGGCAAGCCATCATAATCCCCAGCCTGAATTAATATGGCAATTCCTCCCGCAGGCGGGACTGAATATTGAGCAAATAAAAAATGATATGAACGATCCTGAGATTGCCAAACATATCGCGCAGGACCTTGCAGACGCCAACGCTCTCAATGTCAGGCAGACACCTGAATTTTTTGTGAACGGCAAGCCCCTTCCAAGCTTCGGTTACAGCCAGTTAAGAGAATTGGTAGAAGCCGAAATTCGGGCAAATTATTAGAGCTGAATTGGACAAGACTGCATGAATGAACATTATCCTTTTTGAAGAAATAGATTATTATCAAAGTGCAGGTTGCCTATAAGAGAGAGTTTTTATACAATAATGCCATGAAAGCTTTAGAGACAATAAATCCTCTTTTCAAAAAAGAAGATATAAGCATTTGCAAAGCACATCCTATCAATGCTCAAAGCTCAGGCTTCAGACTTCACTATGAACACCCTAATGGGAAACTTTACCAGGGGGACAGTATCGCATGGCTGAATTCACTAAAAGATGAAAGCATAGACTTAATATTCGCCGACCCTCCATATAACATCAACAAAGCGGATTGGGACAGCTTTGAAAGTCAGGAGCATTATATAGAGTGGTCATTAAAATGGATTGAACCGTCAGCAAGGATTTTAAAACCGCACGGCTCATTATACATCTGCGGGTTTTCAGAGATCTTGGCCGACCTCAGACATCCAACTTCAAAATACTTTAAATCATGCCGCTGGTTGATATGGCATTACAAGAACAAAGCAAATCTCGGTAACGACTGGGGACGCTCCCACGAAAGCATTGTTCACTTTCGCAAGTCTTCAAAAGTCAAATTGAACGTTGACGACATTCGCATTCCATATGGAGCGCATACACTGAAATATCCGCTGCACCCGCAGGCTGTTACCAGTCAGTACGGCAACGGCGAACACCGGGAACATTGGAAGCCAAACCCAAGAGGCGCAAAACCAAAAGATGTTATAGACATCCCGACTACCTGCAATGGAATGGGAGAAAAAACACCTCACCCCACACAAAAGCCGGAAGAGCTTGTTCGCAAATTTGTTTTGGCTTCTTCCAATAAAGGCGATGTTGTCCTTGATCCTTTTTCCGGTTCAGGCACAACGCTTGTCGTAGCAGAGCAATTAGGCCGCAAATGGTCAGGATGCGAGATAAACGCACCGTATAACGAATGGGCAATTGAGCGAGTGGAACACGTCAAGAGTATGTCGGTAGAAGACTGGATCGAGCATGACAGGAAAGTGCAAGAGAGAAGAGAGTCTATCCGGTGACATTATCGAAGATAATCAAGATTGCATCAAACAAGGAAAAGTTTTTAACTCTCAAAGATTATATCGAGTTTTGCAAGCTATATTTAGAATTTGCCGCTGCCGGACTTCAAGCTGTCATTGTATCTCAGAATGAAAACCACTATCGTTTTTACCAGTACAAGAAAGACGGCCATTTCAACATTACCCGGCCAATCAATTCAAATCTAATGTATGGATTTTCTGATGTCTCAAATTTTGAAAAAGAGTTTTTGAAAATCCTCCACTCTGTTAGAGACATTCCAGCAGATGACAACCGTAACCGCGAATTGATAAAGCGGGGCATTTACACTGTTCAACAATCAATCGGTTCAGCGCTTGACGCTTTACCTGCCGGAGCATCGAACATAGCCAGAAAGGTCAACGGAGATCTCTTTGAGAGGTTTATCCAACTGTTGATTAAAGAAATAGGGGTCAAGTGCAAAACGGGAACAGTCCAAGTTCCGGTAAGTGGATTCCAGTTTAACATGAGCTATCAGCATGACCTTCTTCTATACAAGGATGACAATTTGAAAGTCATCGGGTCAGTGAAGACATCGAGCAAGGACAGAATTGATAAAATATTTCTTGATAAATTTCTCTACTGCAAACTGACAAATACCATGCTACCGCATATAGCTATCTTTCTTAATGATGTGCAGAGAAAAAACAGTAAGCGGCAAGATGAGTATGGAATAAACGCTACATTCCTACCCGGACATTTCAAGGCATTTACAGTCAAATTAAACCCTCTTGACGGTGTTTATTACTGTGACATAAGACCGAATATGGAGACAGACGACCTCCTGAAAAAACATATCAGAACAATAGACCACTTTTTCTGTTCCGATATTTGGTCATTCATAGAAAGTTCGTAGAGCCCTAAATGTTCCACATCGGGTAACGAAATACTCGTAGTGACAACCCCCTGTGGTTGCCCTTGATTAAAACTAAATGAACATTATCCTTTTCAACGAAACAGATTATTATCAGAATAGAGATGCGATCAGGTTGTCTGATCACAGGTTCGATCATATTTCGGAAGTTTTAAGATCGAAAAAGAATGACCTGTTACAAGTAGGACTGATAAACGGCAAGCTGGGGACCGGGAAGGTCATAGAGATAACAAAACAGTTTATTGATATTTCAGTGACCCTGGATAAGGACCCTCCTTTACCGGCCTCCCTGACTTTATTATTAGCGCTGCCAAGGCCGAAGATATTGAAAAGGACTTTAAGACACGTAACCACTTTGGGTGTTAAAAAAATATTCTTGATAAATTCATTCCGGGTAGATAAAAGCTACTGGCAAACTCCTGTCCTTGGCCGGGAGAAGATAAGAGATATTTTTCTGAACAGCCTGGAACAGTCCTGTGACACTATCTTGCCGGAGCTTTCTCTGAAACCTTTGTTCAAACCTTTTGTCGAAGACGAATTGCCGGACATTATAAAAAATACAATCCCCGTGCTCGCCCATCCGAAAGCCGCTAACAAGCTGGTTGATACTTCAGGAAAACACTTTACACTGGCAGTCGGGCCTGAAGGCGGATTTATCCCTTACGAAATAAATAAATTAAAGGAATGCGGATTTGAAGAATATAATTTTGGTAAAAGAATTTTACCAGTTGAAACCGCTGTGCCTGGTATTATTTCAATATTGACCATGTAGATTGTCATTGTCCGGCTTGACCGGACAATCCAGAACCTGTCGGAAAGACTGGATCCCCCGATCAAGTCGGGGGATGACAGAGAAAGCGTGGACTTACTTGGTATTCCCATCCCCTAACTTCTTCTTCATCTCAAACAATTTATTCAGCGCCTCAAGCGGGGTCATGCTCATTACATCAAGCCCGAGGAGTTCTTTCATCACAGGGTCAGCCTGTGTTGTAAAGAGGTCAAGCTGGTTGACCTTTGCCACTTCAGGAGACGGAGGATGGGAAGTGTACGCGAGCTTTGGCGTGCCAAGTTCATTGAGCTCCGATTTTTCAAGGTTGGACAAGATCTCTTTCGCGCGTTCAATTGTGGAAAATGGAAGCCCGGCAAGGCGCGCGACCTGAATGCCGTAACTTTTGTCAGCGGCGCCTTCTTCAATTCTCCTGAGGAAAATTATCTCATCGCCCCACTCTTTCACAGCGACGTTCAGATTTTTTATCCCGTCGAGTATCAGCGAGAGTTCAGTGAGTTCGTGGTAATGCGTAGCAAAGAGCGTCCTTGCCCTCAACTCCTTTGCGATAAATTCCACGACCGCCCACGCGATGCTGATGCCGTCAAAGGTGCTGGTCCCCCTTCCCACTTCATCCAGCAGAATGAGGCTCTTCCTTGACGCGTTGTTTAAAATATTCGCGGTCTCAATCATCTCCACCATGAACGTGCTCTGCCCTTTTGTTATGATGTCGGAAGCGCCGATCCTTGTGAATATCCTGTCGACTATCCCAACCTTCGCCTCTCTGGCGGGGACGAAACTCCCTATCTGCGCCATCAGCACGACAAGCGAGATCTGTCTCATGTACGTTGACTTGCCTGCCATGTTGGGGCCTGTGATTATTGATATGTTGTTCGCGGCAGAATCTATCAATGAATCGTTCGGAATAAATTTTTCCCCTGCCGACAATCTCTCGATCACGGGATGCCTGCCTTCAATTATCTGGATCACATCGCCGTCATCAACGAGCGGGCGTTCGTAATTATATTTTTTCGCGATATAGGCGAAGCTGTGCAGGGCGTCAAGCTCCGCGATCGCGGCTGATGTCCTCTGAAGTTTCTCCGTCTCGGCGGCAATGGTGTCTCTTACCTTGATGAAGACATCGTACTCAAGGTTCTTCAGCCGTTCCTCCGCGCCAAGTACCTTTGCCTCGTAGTCCTTCAGTTCAGGAGTGATATATCTCTCGCCGCCAACGAGCGTCTGTTTCCTGATAAAGTCAGCGGGCACCTGCGTGAGATTCGCCTTTGTGATCTCGATGTAGTAGCCGAAGACTTTGTTGTAGCCGACCTTCAGCGATGAAATACCTGTCCGCTCTCTTTCCTTTGACTGGAGATTGGCAATGAAATCCTTTCCGCTGCTGCTTATCTCGCGCAGCTCGTCTATCTCGGTATTAAAACCTTTTCTTATCAGGCCGCCGTCTTTCAGGGTGAATGGAGGGTCATCGGAAATCGCCTTTTCAATGAGGATTTTTACATCTTCAAGCACGTCGATCTGTCTCTCAAGAGATTTGATCGTCCTGTTATCGTATTCCTGAAGAAGGGCTTTCAGCTCAGGTAATCTCGTCAGGGAATTCCTCAATGATAAAAGGTCCCTCGCATTGGCGGTACCGCTGCCGATACGGGAGGCAAGCCGCTCGATATCGTATATCTCTTTTAAATGCGTTTGTATTTTTGAAAATCTGCCCGTATCAGACATCAGGGAGCTTACCGCGTCCTGTCTCCCCGATATCTCGTGCGGGTCAAGCAATGGATTAAGCAGCCATGCGCGCAAAAGCCTGCCGCCCATCGGTGTGAACGTTTCATCTAAAACCCACAGGAGGCTTCCTTCTGTTTCGCCGCCGCGCATGTTCTTAGTGATCTCAAGGTTCCTCAGCGTTGCCGCGTCAAGCAGCATATGTGATGAGCGCCTGAGCACGCTTATCTTTTTGAACGCGAGCATGTCCTTCTGCGTCTCTTCAAGATAATTTAAAAGCGCGCCTGCAGCGGAGATGCCGACTATCATGCCTTCGCACCCGTAGCCGTCAAGCGATGAGACCCTGAAATGCTTGATCAGCTTCCTGTACGCCTCTATGTAATCGAAGTACCAGTCGTCATATGTCGTGAGATAGTAGTCGCTGAGGTTGTCAATTATCGATGAATTGCTTTTGAAGCTGAACGGGTATAAGATCTCCTTCGGCTGAAACCTGTTTATCTCATCGCCGAGGGAGTTGTGTGTTTCGTAGATCAAAAATTCCCCTGTCGTGATGTCCGCGACCGCAATGCCGTAAATATTTTCCTTCTGGAAAAATCCGAGTATGTAATTGTTCTCCTTCGGATTGTCGGGAAGAAATGTCCCCGGCGTGATCACCTTGATGACTTCTCTTCTTACGATCCCCTTTGCCTCTTTGGGGTCTTCGACCTGCTCGCAGACCGCGACCTTGAAGCCTGCCCTCACAAGCTTCGCGATATAGTTGTCGGCAGTGAAATGGGGAATGCCGCACATTGGAATAGGGTCTTCTTTTGCCTTGTCTCTTGAGGTGAGCGTTATCTGCAATACTTTTGAGGCGACAACCGCGTCCTGCCCGAACATCTCGTAGAAATCTCCGAGCCGGAAGAATACGATCGTGTCCGGGTAATTGCGCTTGACGTCATGATACTGCTTCATTAAAGGGGTAAGTTCGGACATATCGTTTTAATAATAAACTTATCCGCAGATATCACAGATAAATTCAAAGTCTGTGTTAATCTGAGTAATCTGTGGATTGATTCACTTTATCTGCTTATGTGCTCTCTGTGGTTTTCTTTTAAGGAATTAAAAACTATAACATAATGGTGAAATTATAGAAAAGGGGATTTACTGCGCTTAATAAACCTGCTTAATGAAACATCCTGATATCAGGGGCGGATTTACATTTGCTAACAAATTCCAGATAATCCTGCGGGGGATTCACAAGCTCAACACCGATACCGTTCTCTTCAATGCAGGCATGATCAGCAGATGGTTTTGCCACTCTTTTGACCCTGATGGGGAGTTTAAAGGTCTGTCCGTCCTGGAGGACTACCACAATGAACATCGAATCAACCGGGAACTGCACCTTCGTGCAGATGAACATTCCATTCTCCGAAAGATTGGCAACCGTTCCAGTGTAAACTATGGTGCCGTAGAACAATCTCGCCGGAAGTTTTGCGGGCAGCCTCTCAACAGTCCTTCTCTCCATGGTGGTTATCCTTTTTAAGTTTAAGAAACTTGTGAAGTTTTTAACATAATAACTTCTAAATGTCAATCAAAATTCTCTAAAATAAAAAATAAAAACCCCGGCAAAAGCCGGGGCAGAGTTTACCTGGTAACTTTTCTGGAGAAATTTATTAATTACTTCACATACGCCAGCCAGGATTTGTAAGTCTTCACCTCTCCCTTTACGATCTTGAAGAAAAGACTTTGAAGCTTCTTTGTTACGGGTCCCGGCTTTCCTGTTCCAATCGTCCTTCCGTCCACTTCACGCACGGGCGTCACCTCCGCAGCCGTACCTGAGAAGAATGCCTCATCAGCTATGTATATCTCATCGCGCGTAAAATATGCCTCACGGACTTCGATCTTTTCTCTCCGCGCCATCTCCATGATGCTCTTTCTGGTGATGCCCTCAAGGATTGACGGAAGCGGCGGAGTAATTAAGGCGCCGTCCCTGACGATAAATATGTTCTGGCCTGTGCCTTCAGAGACAAAGCCGCTTGTGTCAAGCATCAGCGCTTCTTCATAGCCGCACGCGAGCGCCTCGCGTTTTGCAAGCGTTGAATTTACATAGTCTCCGCAGGTCTTGCTTTTCGTCAAAGTCGCGCTCACGTGATGCCGCGCAAAAGAAGATATTTTTACCCTGATGCCGTTCTTGATCCCGTCTTCTCCAAGATATGCGCCCCACGGCCATGCGGCTATTGCAACCCTTGCCGGGTTCTCCTTGGGATACAGGCCCATCGCACCGTAGCCGAGATAAACAAGAGGACGTATGTAGCATTCCTTCAGCCCGTTGATCTTTACGGTGTCGATGATCGCTTTTTCAATTTCTTTATGTGAAAACGGGACATCGATCTTTAATATATGACAGGAATCAAACAGCCTGTCCACATGCTCCTTCAATCTGAAGACAGCGGAACCGCTTTTGGTCTTGTAGCATCTGATGCCCTCAAACGCCCCGGTGCCATAGTGCAAAGTATGGGTGAGGATGTGGACGTTAGCGTCACCCCACTTAACAAATTTTCCATCCATCCAGATAAATTTCGACTCGTTAAGCATCTTCCCTCCAGTGAATGATTCAATTTAAGATTTAAGAGGAACCAAAAACCAATACAATAATTCAACTTGTCATGCTGAACTTGTTTCAGCATCTAATAATATGAGACCCTGAAACAAGTTCAGGGTGACAAATCAATAATCGCCGCTTCCAAATTATACTCCTTAATTTAAAAACTTTACCAGTGCCCCTTAGACGTCCTTCTCGTCCCATCCGTCTTTTCCAATCAATGGAACAAAGACGCAGGGCGTTGAGATTGAACTACTTATACCTGTGGCGGTCTTTTTTATTTTATAGAGTGTCTGTGAGTATCTGCTGCCGACAGGAATGACGAGGCTTCCGTTTACTTTCAATTGCTCTATGTACTGCTGGGGAATATGAGGCGCTGCCGCAGTAACTATTATCCCGTCATACGGAGAATGTTCAGGTAACCCGATGGTACCGTCAGAAACGATCACGTGAACATTTGTGTAATTCAACTGTTTTAAAATACCCCGCGCCCTCAGGGCAAGCGGCTGTATCCTCTCGATTGTAAAAACCTCCGCGGCCAGCGTTGATAACACCGCCGCCTGGTACCCAGACCCGGTGCCGATCTCAAGGATTTTTTCATCTCCCTTCAGCTCAAGCAGCTCGGTCATCACAGCTACCATATAGGGCTGTGAAATGGTTTGCCCCTCGCCTATCGGCAGTGCCCCGTCATCGTATGCTTTGCTTTCAAGGTATTCATCGACAAACAGATGTCTCGGCACACTTTCCATCGCGGCAAGGACCCTTTCGTCCTTGATGCCCCTGTCCCTTAACTGGTACTCCACCATTTCAGAACGTTCTTTTTCGTATGCCATGTCCAACCCAAAAATTTATAGTAATACAGATGTTGTGAAACAATTTGTTTTTCGATACCGAAACGTAATTTTAATCAAAGCGCCTGTGTAGATTTTCACATGAAGATGCATGCACAATTTAATAAAAATCCATCGAGTTAAACAAACTGTTGAACAATGTCTGTATTACTATATCCTTCTCAGTATCTCTCTTGCTGCAATTATACCAGAGGCGGAGGCCTGGATCAGTCCCCTGCTCACTCCCGCGCCGTCGCCGATGGCGAACAGGTTTTCAATCTCGGTTTCAAGGCTGCTGTTCAGCTTCAGTTGCCTTGAGTAGAATTTGACCTCAACTCCATACAGCAGAGTATGTTTGCTGTAAACTCCGGGAGCGATTTTGTCCATCGCCTTGAGCATCTCAAGGATGTTTGTAATATAGCGGTGCGGGAGCACAAAACTCAGATCACCGGGTGCCGCGTCAGGGAGCGTGGGTTTGACCTTTCCCCTTGCGATCCTTGTACGAGTTGATCTTCTGCCCGCAAGCAGATCGCCGAGTCTTTGGACGATTACGCCTTTGCCCAAAAGGTTGGCAAGCCTCGCAACATACCTCCCGTATAAATGCGGCTCGTCAAAAGGCTCGGTAAAATGTGTGCTGACGAGAAGCGCGAAATTTGTGTTTTCGGTTTTCTTGTTGGAATAACTGTGCCCGTTGACGATCCACACGCCTTTCACACATTCCTTGACTATCTCGCCGTAAGGGTTTACGCAAAAAGTCCTCACACGGTCATTAAATTTTTTTGAATAAAAAATAAGCTTCGGTTCGTACGTAATCTTTGTCAGAGGTTCAAGCACGGACGCAGGAAGTTCGACCCTGACGCCGATGTCCACGGGATTCTTCAGCAGTGAAAGCCCCATAGTCTTTGCCTGTCTTTCGAGCCAGAGCGCCCCTTCCCTGCCCGGCGCAACAATTACAAACTTTCCGTAGATGGTTTCCTTGCCGGACATTTCAATTCCTGCTGCCTTACCGTCCTCTGTTAAAATAGTCCTGACGTCTTTGGAAAACAAGATGTCGATCTTTGAATTGAGATCGGCCTTGATACTCTTCAGGAGCGCGGGACAGCGGTCTGTTCCGATGTGTCTTATCCTGGAAGGCACCAGGGTCATGCCGTTTTCACCAGCAAGCTTTTTGAGGGATTCAACTTTTTCCATGTCGCCGCCAAAGACTTCAGCCGGCGCGCCGTACTTTACATAAATTCCATCGGTATATTTTATAAGCCCTTCAAGCGAGGATTCATCCACATATCGCGACAGGTTTCCACCCGTTTCTTTTGAAAGCGTGAGCTTGCCGTCACTGAAAGCCCCCGCGCCGCCCCAGCCGCATAACAGTCCGCATTCGGGACAAGTGATGCATGGGATGCCTTGAGCGGAAGAAGGGCAGATCCTCGCTTCGATGTCCCTGCCTTTTTCAATAAGCAGAATTTTGATGTCTTTGTTTGCGGAGACCAGTTCAAGGGCGGCAAATATGCCGGCAGGCCCTGCCCCGACTATGATCACGTCGTAGTTTTTCATAATAAGAAAGTGGCAGAGGCGCAGAGGGACAGAGGCGCAAAGTCTTTAATCCCTTTGAGCCTTTGTGCCTTTGCCCCTTTGTGCCTGATAATTGAATGTCTGCTCATTTGAATCCCTTTGTCCATTCTTTTCTTATCAATTCCAGCGCCTTGTAATTCGTCAGATCGAGATGCACCGGGGTCACGGAAATATATCCTTTACGGACCGCGTCCAGGTCCGTGTCTTCGCCTGCTTCCAACTGCGGCGCGCCACCACCGATCCAGAAAAATTGTCTTCCCCTCGGGTCGGACAATTCCTGAACGGCATTTTCGTAGACCCTTTTCCCCTGTTTTGTAAACTTAACACCTTTTATCCTGCCGGTGTCCGGCACATTGATATTCAGCAGGGTGTCATCGGGCAGGCCTTTCTTGAAAACCTTCAGGACCATCTCTCCGGCAAATTCCGCCGCTGCCTTGTAACCCGAAGCACGGGCACGTAAATTACCGTCGCCGTTGCTCCTGACAAGAGATACTGCTATAGACGGAATGCCGAGCAGTGTCCCCTCCATCGCAGCGGCAATCGTACCGGAATAAGTTACATCATCGCCGACATTGCCGCCGTTGTTGATCCCGGAAACTATTATATCCGGTTTGCGGGGAAGTATTTTATTCACTCCAACGATAACGCAGTCTGTAGGCGTGCCGTTTATAAAAAATGCATTGCGCCCTGCCCTTTCAAACTTCAAAGGCCTGTGAAGCGTGAGCGCGTGAGCTACCGCGCTTTGCTCAGTCTCCGGCGCTACAACGTAAACATCGCCTGCGGACTGGAGAGTTTTTGAAAGCATCTTAATGCCGGGCGATGATATCCCGTCATCGTTTGTCACTAAAATTGTGGGCACGGTTTATTGTAACAAAACACGAAGTTTTTAGCGGACAAGCAGATTGTCAGGATCAACACTTCATCACATCAACCATCCTTATAATTTTATAAATTGAATTTTTATTGATTTTATGAGTCGAGTTCATTAAAATAAATCGCCTGTTACAAAATAAAACAGCAGTGCTTCAAATTGAAGCAATCTTCTTATCAATAATTTCTAACATATTTTCTATAAAAGGAAGGACGAATCATGCCTAACAAAACACAAAAAATTTCAAAAGCCGTTCTATCTCTGCTAATCTTTACAGCCTTGATCGTCGGAGCAGTTTCTGCCTTCGCTTCAACTGAAGCGGCAGCGGCCCCCGCAGTTGCAAATTCAAATGTCGCATGGTGGGTATGGCCGCTGGTTTTATTCGTAGTAACATTTGTCCTCGGTATCCTCGCAGTATTAGGCGGAGTCGGGGGCGGAGTTTTATTTGTACCGATTGTCGGCGGATTTTTCCCTTTCAATATCGATTTCGTCAGGGGCGCGGGACTTCTTGTAGCTCTTGCAGGCGCGCTCGCCGCAGGGCCCGGACTTCTAAAGAGAAACCTCGCAAGTCTGCGCCTGTCATTGCCGGTCGCGTTAATTGCGTCATCCGCTGCCATAGTAGGCGCCATGATCGGCCTGGCGCTTAAACCTAATGTCGTTAATATACTCCTGGGTGCGACCATCCTGCTTATCGTAATCATCATGGGTACGGCCAAGAAGTCCGACTTCCCCATTGTGCCCAAACCGGACAACCTCTCGCAGAGTCTCGGTATTATGGGTATCTACAGGGAAGAGTCTATCGGCAAGGACGTGGAGTGGACTGTTCATAAGACGCCGCAGGGACTGATGCTGTTCGTCGTGATCGGCGTTATGGCAGGCATGTTCGGCCTCGGGGCCGGCTGGGCGAACGTCCCGGTTTTAAACCTGCTCATGGGCGCTCCTCTGAAAATTTCTGTTGCCACGAGCAAGTTCCTGCTTTCTATCACCGACACGTCGGCGGCCTGGGTCTACCTGAACCAGGGCGCGGTGCTGCCGATGATCGTGGTGCCTTCAATCGTAGGCATCATGCTCGGTTCCATGGTGGGTGTTAAGATACTTGCAAAAGCAAAACCCAAAGCTATCAAATGGATGGTTATCGGGCTTTTACTTTTTGCAGGGTTACGGGCTTTGTTAAAAGGACTTGAGATCTGGAAATAGAGCTGACAGCTATAAGCTGATAGCCAAGAGCTAAAAAGGAAATTGGAATTTTTAAATTTTAATAAAGGAGAAAGACATGGCGAACGAGAGAACAAAGGCATCTGAAGAACAAATTGTATACGCAAATATTTTAAATAAAGGAATGTGGTTCGGGCTGGCCCTGCTCATAATCACTTTCATTATCTATATATCCGGGGCGCTGCCCAGCTACGTGCCGATCGAAGACCTTTCTAAAACCCCGCCGGGCTCAACGGTGCCGTACTGGAGCATGAGAGCGCATGATTTCAATCAGGCCCTCAATATACCGACAGGCTGGGGATGGACTGCGCTGGCAGGTAAAGGCGATTATCTGAATTTTGTTGGAATCGCCATGTTAGCGGGTTTAACAATATTATGTTACCTCGTCATACTGCCGATACTCATCAGAAAGAAAGATACTCCTTATGTAATCATTGCAATAGCTGAAATAGCCGTATTGGCTCTCGCCGCAAGCGGAATTCTAAAAACAGGAGGACACTAAAATGGCGCAATCCTGCCCGACAGTAAAAATTGAGAGACTCCTCTTATCAACAGACGGTTCAGAATTCGGTGAAGGCGCGATAAGAGAGGCGATAAAACTTGCAAAGACATGTTCAAGTAAATTATTCGCCATCTACGTAATTGAGACTAACCCTGAATATGAAACCATCGCGCCTCAGCTTGTTGAAAAGGCGGAAAAAGAGGCCAGGCAGCACCTTGAGGCAGTAAAGGCCATGGCGTCAAAAGAAGGGGTCGAATGCGAGATCATCGCGCGCCAGGGCGAAGACCCGTTCAAATATATTGTTGAAGAAGCCGCAAAGAATAAGGTCAGCATGATAATAACCGGACGGCGCGGCAGAAAAGGACTCAAGCGGCTGATGATGGGCAGTGAGACCGCGAAAATAATAGGCCACGCCCCATGCAATGTCCTCGTGGTCCCGCGTGCGGCGAATATTGAATTTAACAGGATCATTGTGGCCACAGACGGCTCGAAATACAGCGAAGCGGCAGTGCGCGAGGCCATCGGCATAGCAAAACGCTGCGGCTCAACTCTCATCGCAATCTCCGTTGTGCCTTCCGAAACTGCGTCTCCATTCGACATCGTGCATACGGAAATGATGAAGGAAACAATTGTCGAAAAAGAATTGAAAATGGCGGAGTGCACAATTAAAGACTTGAAAGCTGCCTCTGAAAAAGAAGGAGTCCCTGTTACCGGATTTATTTACTCAGGCAAACCTTATGAGGCAATCATCAATACGGCCAAAGAAAAGAAGGCGGACCTGATCGTAGTCGGAAGTCACGGCAGGACAGGGATCGACAGGCTCCTGATGGGCAGCGTTACAGAGCGAGTCATCGGCCTCTCCGAGTGCGCGGTGCTGGTGGTTAAAAGCTAAATTATTCTCATCTCCTTAAACGCGTTAATCAAGCCATTCGTGGATGAATCGTGTGATGTGATTTTTTTGTCGCCGGTTAATTCTGGCAAAATTTTATTCGCCAATTGTTTGCCAAGTTCAACACCCCACTGGTCAAAGCTGAATATATTCCAGATTACGCCTTGCGTAAAGATCTTATGCTCATACATTGCGATTAAACTGCCGAGCAGGCGCGGAGTCAGCTTTTTGATCAATATTGAATTGGTCGGCTTATTGCCATTGAATACCTTAAAAGGCGCAAGCCTCTGGATCTCTTCATCGCCCTTGCCTGATGCCCTGAGATCCTCAATTACTTCTTCCTTTGTCTTGCCCTTCATTAATGCCTCTGTCTGGGCAAAGAAGTTTGAAAGCAGGATATTATGATGATCACCGGTTGGATTATGGCTCTGGGCAGGAGCGATAAAATCACAGGGGACCAATTTCGTGCCCTGATGTATAAGCTGATAAAAAGCGTGCTGCCCGTTGGTCCCCGGCTCTCCCCAGATGACAGGCCCGGTCTGATAATTTACTTCCCTGCCGTCCCTGCCGACATATTTGCCGTTGCTTTCCATATTGCCCTGCTGAAAATACGCGGGGAACCTGTGCATATACTGGTCATACGGCAGGATCGCCTCTGTCTCTGCCTTGAAAAAATTATTGTACCAGATGCCGATCAATGCGAGAGTAACCGGGATGTTCCTTTCAAATGGCGTCTCTCTGAAATGCCTGTCCATCGAATGCGCACCTTCAAGTAACTGCTGAAAATTCTCAAAGCCGATGGAGCACGCGATGGAAAGCCCGATCGCGGACCACAATGAATATCTGCCGCCGACCCAGTCCCAGAAGCGGAACATATTGGCCGGGTCAATGCCGAATTTTGCAACTTCTTCATGGTTGGTTGAGATCGCTGCAAAGTGACGCTTGATGTATGCCTCGTTCTTTGCGGAATCCAGAAACCACTTCCTCGCCGTGTGCGCGTTGGTCATGGTCTCCTGCGTGGTAAATGTCTTTGAAGCGATCATGAACAGCGTTGTTTCAGGAGAGACCTTCTTTAAAGTTTCTGCAATGTGAGTGCCATCTATGTTGGAGACAAAATGGGTTTTTAAATGCGGAGCGCAATACGGTTTCAATGCCTCGGTCACCATCACGGGGCCGAGGTCTGAGCCGCCGATGCCGATATTTACGATATCCGTGATTGATTTTCCGGTATAACCTTTCCACCCGCCTGAAATGACAGTGTCTGAAAAGTATTCGATCTGCTCTAACACGAAATTGATATCAGGCATCACGTTTTTTCCGTCGACATAAACCGGGGTCTGTGAGCGGTTTCTCAAGGCCGTGTGGAGCACCGCGCGGTTTTCCGTCTCATTTATTTTATCGCCGGAGAACATCTTCTCGATCGCGTCCTTAAGATTGACTTCCTGAGCAAGTTGCCGAAGAAGGCCCATGGTCTCTCCGGTAATAATATTCTTTGAATAGTCTGCAAATATATCTTCATGACGGAGGGAAAACTTCTGAAACCTGCCGGTGTCTTCACGAAACAGGTCAAACATATGCCTGTCCTTCATGACCTCATAATGCTGTTGAAGCTTTTTCCATGCGGAAGTTTCAGCAGGGTTTATTTTTTCAAGCACGATGTCCTCCATGATTTTATAACTTTATTAAATGCAATATCATACGCAACAAAAGTCATGCTTTTCAAGTGACAACATAAGTGGGAGTTATCCTTGCTTTACAAATTGCCTCACGGGCAATATCATCTCTTTCAGGCAATTACTTTACCTTCAGAGAGCATGCACTTCTCTGTAATAATCTCATTCTCCGAGTGGATCTCAAAGCTGTATTTATCTATCACTCCGTCTGCCTTGAGTTTTTCGCAAACCTCATTGAGTATCCGCTGTGATGCTTCCGCGGAAGACAATTTTAAATTTAATGTTATAACGGCTTGCATGTAACGTCCTTTCTGCAAAAAAGGTGAGCCCGGTCCTTTACCTTTATTGCTGTCATTTCAGTATCCCCTTCACAATAATATCCACCGCCTCTTCAGGAGACAGGCCGTGTGCCATGAGGGTCTCCATCTGTTTTTTATCAACACTGCCAATGGCGGCCTCATGGGTGACTTTGGCCAAAGGGTTTGTAACATTTACAATGGGAATTGCTTTTGCCACGGCTTTATCCTTCACTATCTCCATACAATCAACATGGCCCCGCGCGCCTTCGGCGCATCCCTCGGTAATGCCGGTGACTTCCGCCTGTGCCTCATCCTCTATGGCAACCCTGGTCTTTATGATGCTCCTTGAGTTTTTGCCTGCAAGCACAACCTTTTCCTTTATATTGATCTTGTCATTAGCATGACCGAATACACGCGCTGTTAATTCGGTCACGGCATTTTCACCTGCCGTAACGGAATAATCTATCTCAAGGCTTCCGACCCTTCCGGTAGTAAGATTGAAGTCAGTGAAATATCTTCCGTTCTTTCCAACCTTCACTACCGACTTCGGAACAACCTCGGTCCCTCCGTACATGCCGTGATAATGGGTCTCTGCATATTTCATTTCAGCGTTCTCTCCGATATCGATGACCGCGTCCATGATATGTTTTACCTTCTCGGCCTTCGGGAATATGCAGTGAGCAATGAAATGCGCTGATGAATCCTTTTCAAGCTCCACATCCATCCTGATCTTCTGGGTCCCCTTTTTGTGAAGTATTCCGAAGCAGAGATGCACGGGGTTCTTTATCTTTACTCCCTCTTTCACAACTACCTTTGCGTTAATCCCGTGAAGGGTCTCCTTTGCCTCTACCTCAAGACCTTCCACCTTTTTCATGCTCAGGATTTTACTGCCGCTTGCCGCGAGGTGGGCGATTTCTTTATTTTCGAAGATGGCCCTGTCCCCGCCGGCATCTCCAACCGCCTTCATCAACTCACCAAGTTCAGACATATGCGCACACCTCCCCGTCGCAGACAAGACATGACCTTGATTTATAATTGCCGGCAACTTTTTCTGGATCGCCTGTACAGATGATCTTCCCCTGACATAATTGTGACGCCTTGTCGGCGACCAGGGCGATCTCTTCTCTATGGGTGATGAGAAGCACTGACGAGCCGTGCTCTTTGAAGGAATTTATAACATTGATTATGTCCTGTATTGAAAGCATGTCTATTCCGGAGTCCGGCTCGTCGAGTATTGCGAGCTTCGGGTCCAATGCAAGAATGGACGCAAGCTCTATCCGCTTTCTCTCGCCGCCGCTCAGGGACTTATCAACCATCCTGTGAAGACACAGCTCGGGGTGGAGTCCCGCCATTTCGAGGTAAAGAGAAGGATCGGCATCTTTGGTCTTCAATGTCAGATAGTCCTTTACAGAGATCCCTTCAAACCTCACAGGCTCCTGCCAGGCCATTGTGATGCCAAGCCCGGCCCTTTCATGGATTTTAAGGTCGTTGATGACCTTGTCTTTAAAGATTATATCTCCCCCCGTCGGTCTGTAACCTTCGCATCCCATAACGAGATACGCAAGCGTGCTCTTGCCTGTGCCGTTAGTGCCCAGGAGGGCGTGTACTTCCGAGGCCCCTATTGAGAGGGAAAGATCATTGAGGACCCTTTTTTCTCCGGCTATGTAGGTAAGGTTTTTTATTTCAAGCAATGAACAACTCCTTATATTAACAATCTCGAAATAGTATTCACACTCTATCGCCCTTTATTCGTCATGCCCGAAGTTCTTAATCGGGCATCCAGAAACTAAGAACTACTGGATTCCCGCTAAAAGCATGCGGGAATGACACACTGGATCGTGCATTCTATTATGAGACGATTAATAATCTTTGTATCTCATCCGCAATCTCATCAATATCGTATGCTATTTCCTGAGAAATATATTTCTTCTCCTGACAGTATTTTATCACCTTATCAACAGCATCCCTGAATTCCTCCTTCAAGGTCGTCAATTCGCCCATACCGTCACAACCTTTCTGTCTCTTTTTTGCGAGTAAATAAATTTCCGCATATTCCGCGGCAACACTTAACAGTTTAAAAAGTCCATCGTCCGATCTTGCATTATGTAATATTTCCTTGATCATTAATTAACGCTCTAATTAGTATTCATGTCTTTAACTCTATGCCCTATGCACTTTGCTTTACCACAGAGTTCACCGTGAATTAACCTGTGTAAAGAATGTCTGACGCGGTGTTTAATGCGTCAACTCCTTTTATTTCCTCCTGCATCAGGGGGAATTGAAGGACAGGGAGATCGAATTTCTCCATGATCTCCTTTAAATATTTCATCTGCATACCGCGTCTGTTTTTGAAAAAAGCATTCACGCACACTTCTTCGGACAAGACCATGTTTGCGACCACAAGCTGCGTCTCTATCCCTGCATTTCTTAAATCAAGCATCGCGCGATAAGATTCCATAATCGGAGTTGATTCAGGGTATAGGACAAGACTGAAAACAGTGCGGTTCTTATCCCTCAGGATATTTACGATTTCCTTAAACCTGTTCTGCGCCGTCTCTTTTGCCTCCACGCTTTCCGCCGTTGAGACCATCATCTCCACCTGTTTCGCGTAATCAAACGGCAGGTCAAGCAGTCTCAAAGTGTGGCCGGTCGGCGCTGTGTCAAATACGACCACGTCATAATTTTTGCCCTCTATGAATTGTATGAATTTATCAAAGGCAGCCATCTCTACCATACATGGTGAATTCAATTCTTCTTCCATTGCCGCGATCATGTCTTCGGAATATTTATCCCTTGCGTCATCAAGAATTTTTTCTTTGTACTCAATAATTGCCTCTTCCTGGTCAACCATCACTGCATAAAGGTTCTCAGTGATCTGTTCGGGCAAGCTGCCGATACTCACGTCAAACACCTCTCCGATATGAGCTGCCGGGTCTGTTGTCACAAGTAGTGTTTTGAAACCCTTTCGCGCAGCGTAGAGCGCCGCAACGCATGATATGGTCGTCTTGCCCACACCGCCTTTGCCGGTAAAGAAGATAGCCTTTGAACCGTTTTCGGGAATAAATAATTGCTCAGCGGCAGACGTTGAATTGTGAAGTTGAGAAGCTGAGAGGTTGAGATGTTGAGAGGTGAAAGACTCCTTATCTTCACATTTTCTTAAGTTCTTAACTTCTCTTTTCATGGCGAATAATTCCCCTGCCACATCTTTCAGTGCTCCTAATCCCTTTACCTCATTGTCCCTTAACAGCATATAACGTTTCGGTTTGCTTATTTCCAGTTCCGTATCCCAGATTACTTTTTGCTGTGCCTCATATTTCTTTCTGAAGAATTCAATCTCACAGACCTCTTCAGGCAGAATGCCGTTGATGATGATCTCTCCTGATTTAATGCCGATAGTCTCAAGTTCTTTTGAGGCCCTGAGGGTCTCATAGAGAGACAGCTCCTCAGGCCGCATGACAAATATGAAATCCGTTCGCTCAGGGTCTTTAAGAAGGGAAGTTGCGCGGTCGTATTTATCTTTTGATTCCTGTATGGATTGCACCGGCCCAAGACATGTCTGTCCGCTCCCCTTTGCCGATTCCTCGATATGCTTAGACCAGTCAACGGGAAGTTCAAGCAATCTTATAGTATGGCCCGTTGGAGCCGTGTCGAATACGATCACCTCATATTCATCACCCTCCATGAAGTCAATGAACCTGTCGAATGACGCCATCTCCGTTGTGCAAGGCCCGCTCAGGTTTTCTTCAAGCGAGGCGATTACATCCTCCGGCATTATCTCGCGGAATGGTCCGATGATCCGCTCTTTATATTCCCTTGTCGCTTCATCTGGGTCTATCTCCATCGCATGTAAGGGCAATTCGTGAAGTGCCCCTACGAATATCGGCGTGATCTTATGCCCGATCTCCTGCTCAAAAACATCGGCAAGATTTGAAGCCGGATCGGTCGTGACTATTAATGTTTTTTGGCCCTCTAACGCATAATGAATCGCGGTAGCGCACGCCATCGTTGTCTTTCCTACGCCGCCTTTGCCTGAAAAGAAAATGTATTTCGTCATTTATATCCCTCTACACAAACACTGACTACATAGTCCTGTATGGATTCACCTTTTTTGAAACTGCCCTCGATGGCCCCTTCCCCCGGATCTTCTGTATATGAGGCGGGATATAATGAGTAGCTTTTCTTTGCAACCTTTACATCCCTGAAGCCCGCTTTCTTTACAATTTTATTATATTCATCAACAAGGATGGCCCCTGCGATACACCCTGCATACGCCTCCATGCTTTTCTCAATCTTGTCCGGTAATTTCTTCAGAAGCGCCATGTCCGAGACCGCAATCCTCCCGCCGGGTTTTAAGACCCTGAATATCTCCTGAAATACCCTTTGCTTGTCCGCTGACAGATTGATCACGCAATTGCTTATCGCAACATCAACCGAGTTGTCAGCCAAAGGCAGGTTTTCAATTTCTCCAAGCCTGAATTCCACATTTTTCACACCGTTCTTTTTTGCATTGTCCCGTGCCTTCTCAATCATCTCCGGAGTCATATCCACCCCGATGACTTTGCCTTTCGATCCGACTTTCGATGCGGCCAGAAAACAGTCAAAACCTGCTCCGGCGCCGAGGTCCAGCACGGTCTCCCCTTTTTTCAGATTTGCCAAAGCAGTCGGATTGCCGCAGCTTAAACCAAGGTTTGCATCATCCGGAATGACTTTCAGTTCCTTTTCTGAATAGCCGATGGACTTTGCAAATTCTCTGGCGTCAGGGCCGCAGCATGTGTCGCCGCAGCACCCTTTCTGCTGTCCCTTTGCGATCTTTCCATAGGTATCTCTCACGATTTTTATAGTTTTCTCTTTGTCCATAATACCTTCCTTTCAAAGCGCAACTTACCTGAATGTTACTGATATTGGTTTCCCTTTTTTCATAGGCTCAATGTTCAATGCTTTGCACAAATCTTCGTACGCCGGATACTCGCCTGTCCTGAAGACCTCTCCATTTACGATGGTGATCGGCAATATCTTCTTGCCGTTTTTGTGAAGCAGGTCCGCAACCGTTTTGTTAGCAAGAAATTCCTTTGGCTGCTGGGCGAGGTTGAACCTGGCTACTTTGACGCCTTGCTTTTTTAATGCGAGCACAGCTTCATTCATTTTCAGGAGAACAGGGTCAATACTCGGCCCGCAAAGACCGGATGAACAGCACATCGCGGGATCATAAATTTCTATTTTCATGTTCAGCGCCTCCTCTTTATGGTGGGCGAACGGCCATTCGCCCCTACTGCTTTCATAACACATCTATATTTTTGACTCTGCAATATTCTGCCGCATAATATTTCTTCCGGAAATACAATGCAACGTTTACCAGTCCTATCAAAACGGGGACTTCAACCAGCGGCCCTATCACGGCTGTGAAGGCCGCGCCTGAATTGATCCCGAAGACCGCTACGGCAACCGCAATCGCAAGCTCAAAATTATTACTGGCCGCGGTGAATGACAGGGAAGCCGACTTCGGATAATCCGTCCCTATTTTTTTCGCCATGTAGAAGGAAACGAGGAACATCACCACGAAATATATCAGCAGCGGTATGGCAATACGGACTACATCAAGCGGAAGCTTAACGATATAATTGCCCTTCAGGGAGAACATCACGACAATAGTAAAAAGCAGGGCGATCAACGTGATCGGGCTTATCCGGGGGATGAATACCCGCTCATACCATTGATGGCCTTTTAATTTGATAAGGCTGAAGCGTGTGATTATTCCGGCAATAAAAGGGATGCCCAGATAAATAAATACGCTCTTTGCGATCTGTCCCATGGTGACTTCCACTACTGCCCCTTTTAAACCGAGCCATGACGGCAGCACCGTTATAAAAATATACGCGTAGACAGAGTAGAACAGCACCTGGAATACAGAGTTGAACGCGACAAGCCCTGCAGTGTATTCCGTATCTCCACATGCCAGCTCGTTCCAGACAATGACCATTGCGATGCAGCGCGCCAGGCCGATCATGATAAGTCCGACCATGTAATCGGGATAGTTATGGAGAAAAAGAATTGCCAGTACAAACATCAGCACAGGCCCGATCACCCAGTTTTGAATAAGGGAGAGCCCCAACACTTTCTTGTTCCTGAATACTTGTCCGAGGTCTTCATAATGAACCTTTGCAAGGGGAGGATACATCATAAGGATAAGGCCTATCGCGATAGGAATATTTGTTGTTCCGGCCTGGAAGCTGTTGATTACTCCCTCTACTCCGGGGATAAAATAACCGAGCCCCACTCCAAACGCCATTGCAGCGAATATCCAGACAGTGAGAAATCTGTCAATGAAAGAAAGCTTCTTTACCCTCTGTTCAGTCATGTTGTTTCCCCATTATTTATCGCAGCACCTGTTTTTGTTTTTAATGCTTCTTAATTTGACCAGCCTTGAAAAGTTCTTCTTCATTGCTTCGTCAGGAATTCTTTCGATGGTGGAAAGGATGAGAAACCTCTTAAACATATCTGAATCGTTGATGCTGTAGTGTACCCACTTCCCCTGTTTCCTGTCCTTTAAAAGTCCCGCCTCTTTCAAGGTATTCAGATGAAATGAGATCTTCGGCTGGCTCATGTCCATAACGCTGACGAGGTCGCACACGCATATCTCACCCTTTTCCGCGATCTTCAAGATCCTCAATCTCGTTTCATCAGAAAGCGCCTTGAAGACGTTCAATAGTTCCTGCATTCAGTTCTCCTCTTTGTTTTGTCTGACCATTGTCATATTAATATGTTTTGATTTCAGATGCTCATCTTATTCATAGTGATACGCTATTAACATATAAACATCTTTTGATTTGTTTGTCAAGCAGCATTAAATGGGAACTTCCTAAATCATTCTTAAATAACTCCCCTTAATCCCCTCTTAACATAAGAGGGGAAATTTGAACCTCCCCCTTAGGTAAGGGGGACTGAGGGGGTTATTCTCTCCTCCCCTTATTTAAGGGGAGGCCGGAAGGGGTTATGTCATAATGGAGTTATCTTCTCTTCTATTTTATGCAAAACGCCTTCAATATTTTGAAGCACTTCATTATTCCAGAACCGGATTACTTCAATTCTATGCCCTTTCAAATAATCAGAACGGGCTTCATCATATTCCTGTTTTTCTTTTTCTGCATGCTGCCCGCCATCCAACTCGATTGCGAGAGATAATTCAGGGGAGTAGAAATCAAGAATATACGCGCCCACGCTGTACTGGCGAAAAAACTTTGTCCCGTGGAACCGCTTATTACGCAATTGATACCAGAGAATTTTCTCGGCATCCGTCTGATTACGCCTCAGCTCCTGCCTTCGTTCCTTAAACGTTGGATTGTTTCGTATGAATTTCATGCTGTCCCCTCAACTCCCCACTCAAATAACTCCCCTTAATCCCCTCTTACCATAAGAGGGGAAATTTGAACCTCCCCCTTAGGTTAAGGGGGACTGAGGGGGTTACTTGCTCTTCCCCTTATATAAGGGGAGGCCGGGAGGGGTTATTATTTAATCTTTTTCTGCCACGCCCTTGCTTTATCCATTATCTCCTGCTCATCCATTGTGGTGAGCTTGCCGTTTTCGACAACGAACTTTCCGTTGACCATCACGGTGTCAATATCGGAAGGACGCAGGCAGTAAGCCATGTGGGAATAGATATCGTATATCGGGGTAAGATGAGGCTGTGAGAGGTTTGCTATAACAATATCGGCTTTCTTCCCCGCCTTGATGGAGCCGGCTTTGTCGCCTAATCCTAAGATCTCGGCCCCGTTCCTTGTTGCCATTAACAACGTTGTCTTGCTGTCAACGGCGGTCGGGTCGCCTGAAAAGGCCTTGTGGACTTTCGCGGCGGTGGACATTTCACCTAATATGCTCAGATCATTGTTGCTTGCCGCGCCGTCAGTTCCGAGTGAAACCTTTACTCCTGCCTTAAGCATCTTCGCAACAGGAGCGAAACCGGACGCGAGTTTTAAATTGCTCTCAATACAATGCGAGACCCCAACTTTTCTCCTGGCTAATAAATCAATCTCATAATCGGTGAGCCAGACGCAATGTGCCGCGGACAAACGCTCAGTCAAGAGGCCGATGCTTTCAAAGTACTCAACCGGCGTCTTTCCGTAACGGTTTTGGCATTCGGCAACTTCAAACTGCGTCTCGGCAAGGTGCGTGTGTACCGGGACATTGTATTTTTCCGAAAGTGCGTTGGCACGTTTGTAATTATCAGGTCCGCAGGTGTAAACAGCATGAGGGGCGATGCAGGGGAAAACAAGTTCGCTGTTCTTCCAGTTATTGATAAGATCTTCAGCGTTGATGAAATAGTCGTCCGGGGATTTTGCATAGCCAGTGAACGGGAAATCGATTACGCCCGCTCCCAGCACGCCGCGCATCCCAATCTTCTCAAGTTTCTTCCCGGCAGCGTTCTGAAAGAAATACATATCGGCATATGTAGTGACACCCGCCTTCAGCATCTCAAGACAGGCAAGCTCTACAGCATCGCTGACGAACTCTTCATTCATCCATTTGCCTTCCGCAGGCCAGATATGGTTCTGCAGCCATTCCATCAGAGGGAGGTCGTCCGCGAGTCCCCTGAAGTAGACCATCGCGGCATGAGTGTGAGTATTGATCAACCCCGGTAATACGACCCTGTCTTTCCCGTCTAATATTTTTTTAGAAGAATAATTTTTGGAAACATCCGCAAACGTCCCTGCGTCAACAATGGTGCTGCCTGAAACTGCGACAGCTCCGTCTTTAATAACAGGGAGGTCTCCCTCCATTGTAAGAAGATAATCGGCCCTGATAATGCAGTCAACGTTTTGCATGGTTCTCCTTATTTCGCCATCTCGATCAACTTTTCGGCGATCTGCACGGCATTGGTCGCCGCGCCTTTCCTGAGGTTGTCCGCAGCTATCCAGATATTTATGCCGTTCTCAATGGTATCGTCTTCCCTGATCCTTCCAACATAGACCTCGTCCCTCCCTGCGCAGACAGTCTGAAGGGGATAGACATTTTTCTCAGGGGCGTCATATACGATCACGCCGGGCGCTTTTGCAAGGATGGCCCTGACGTCATTCGCCGTGAGTTTCTTTGCAGTCTCGATATTGATCGATTCCGAATGCCCCCTGAATACAGGGACCCTCACTGTCGTTGCCGTGACCTTTATCGAATTGTCGCCCATGATCTTTTTTGTCTCATTGACCATCTTGATCTCTTCTTTTGTATAGCCGTTATCCATGAACTTGTCTATGTGCGGCAGACAGTTGAAGGCGATCTGGTGCGGGTAGACGGTTGCTTTTACATCTTTGAAATTCAAAATGTCCGCGGTCTGGTGAAGCAGCTCTTCCATCGCCTTTCTCCCCGTGCCTGAGACGGATTGAAAAGTCGTCACCACGACCCTTTTGATCTTTGCCGCGTCATGAATGGGTTTCAGCGCGACAACCATCTGGATGGTGGAACAATTGGGATTTGCGATTATCCCGTTATGCCATTTCAGGTCAAGAGGGTTTACCTCCGGCACAACGAGCGGCACACCGGGGTCCATTCTCCACGCGCTTGAATTGTCCACAACAATGCACCCTGCCCTTGCGGCCACCGGGGCGAAGTGTAAGCTCCTCTCCGCTCCCGCTGAGAACAGGGCGATATCTATACCTTCAAAAACACTTTCAGTAAGTATCTCGACCGTTATCCCTTTATTGTGGAAGTTCAGTACCTTGCCTTCCGATCTCTCGGAGGCAAAGAGTTTAAGTTTTTCAATGGGGAAATTCCTTTCCTCCAAAACCGCGATCATTTCATGTCCTACCGCGCCTGTCGCGCCGACAACGGCAACCACGTACTTATCTTTTTTCTTTAACATCGCTCCAAGTCCTTTCACATGATTATTAAATGCCAATAATTTATCACATTCACTCTGGAAATTTCTATTCGGCATTCTCATTGACAAGCATTTCCACCGGTGGTATTCTCTTAGAAAATTATTCCTGAAGGAGGACAAATCATGAAGCATTGCAAGAGAATTTTATTCACATTGATCATCACCATGCTTTTTGGCATGACTGCCTGGGCCGTTGAGAAGGCTTACCAGGAGCCCAAGGTGGAATATTCCGCGGACCAGTATATGGAGACTGAAGACGTGACCATGAAAGCAAAGATCTTTCACGCGCAGGGCAAGGAAAGAAGAGAGCAGGACATGGAAGGCATGAAACAGATCATGATCACGCGCACGGACAAAAAGCTCGTGTGGATGCTGATGCCGGAACAAAAAATGTACATGGAAATGAAGATGAACCAGAGTAAAGAAGACCCGACAGACCTCAGGGACTACAAAATTGAGCAGGAGGTGATGGGTGAAGAAGTTGTCAACGGTGTGAATGCCACAAAGAGCAAGGTCATTATGACTGACAAGAAGGGCAATAAATTCGGCGGATTCATGTGGAGCACAAAAGACGGAATAATGGTAAAGATGGACACCGTATCAAAGGCGGAAGGCAAAAAGATGCGCATGAAGACGGAACTCAAGAATCTCAAGCTTGAAAAGCAGGACCCGAAACTCTTTGAGGTCCCGTCAGGTTACATGAAGATGCCCGGCATGGGCGGCGGCTTTAATATGCAGGAGATGATGAAGGGCGGGGAGTAAGAGAACATGAAAATCGGATACACCAGATCGTTACTCTGTTTACTCTTGTGCATTGCCCTTACCGGGTGGATATGCTCTGCCTATGGTGATGGAGAATGCGACCCTGTTAAAGAACTAAAGGCGTCATTTGAAAAGGGCGCTGCCGCTGAAAAAACAGGGAAGCTCACGGACGCTTTTTCACATTACAACAAGGCGCGCTATGATTATAGCTGCGAAGGCAAGAACCCGGTTTCGGGCGAAGCAAAAGCCGGATGGAAAAGGACCGGCAAAAAGCTGAGCGATGAAGAAGAGAAGAAAGGCAATCTTTACAGGAGAGGCGATCAAAATAAAACCGCCGGGGCCTTTCAGTGGCTTGAGGCCTCGGAGAATTTCGCCGAAGCCGACCGCGTAATGATGAAGATGATGAGGTCCAAACCCGAAGATATTGATACCTTCGCAATTGCCTTTGAACATTTCAACAACCGCAAAGAACACAGCGCTGACCTCATTAAAGAGCACGGTTACTCCCTGGACCACAGCTACTACAAAGAGTTCGCGATGGCAGCTGCGAAAAACGGCGAAAGCACCCTTGAGAGGGAGGATAAAGACATTAATAAGAATGTTATTGATTTAGGAGGCTCGCCTGTTGACCGTTCAATCACCCGGCTTGAAACCGCGCGCAAGTGGTTTGATTTCTTTAAAGACGCAAAAGAGAAACAGGTTGTTGAAAGGGCGGTAAAAAGAGGCGACGCCCTTTATGCCGATGACAATGACCCCCAGTCTCTTGAAGATGCGATCCGGTACTACAAGTTTATAAATGATGAGGACAAGATCAAAAAGGTAAAAGATAAGGCCGCTAAATTAGCAGTTGCCGCAGAGAAGGAAAATGTTCTGATACGGGCTGTTCACTATTACAAAATAGCAGACAATTCCGCAAAGGCGGAGCAGCTTGAAAAAAATCTGGAAGAGCGCGGCAAGAAGCAGCAGAAAGAAATGCTCAAGGACGAGGGCCAGAAAAAGAAGTTCAAAAAAGAACAGGAAGACCTCGAAAAAGAACTGGGGATGTAGCTGTCGAAAAGCGCAGCAGCGCAATAGTGCTAAAGTACAAAAGAGCGGAAGATTTAAAAACTTAGTTTCAGATTCAGATAGTCTGGAGGTCTTTCATGTCTATGATAAAAAAATCCTCATGATCGTCATCGCGACGTCATTGCTCACAGGAGGTTACGCCTGCAAGAAGGAAGGGACTGCGGAGCGCGCGGGGAAAAAGATTGATAAGGCAGCAGAGGATATTAAAAAGAAATTTGAAGATGTTTCGAAATAAGTTGCGTGAGGAACAAACTCCGGCAGAAGGACATCATTTTCGCCCCTCGTTATTTTTGGCTTCCTGCCACAAGGTTTCCATCTCCGGGAGGGTCATTGCCTCTAATTTCTTCCCCTGCCGCGCCGCTTCTTTTTCTATATGCCGGAACCTGTAAGTAAATTTATTTATCGTTTTTCTTAGCGCGTCTTCCGGGTTTACATTCACGAAATTCGCGAGCCTGACAAGCACGAAGAACAGGTCTCCGATCTCATCTTCTATCTCATTCTGATCTTTTTTGTGGATGGCCTCTTTTAATTCGCCGGTTTCCTCATCGAGCTTTGCAAAAACATCTTCGATCTTCTCCCAGTCAAAGCCGACCTTCGTGGCCTTCTTCTGGATCTTGCTCGCCCTCAGCAGCGCCGATAAGGACTTCGGCACGCCGCCGATCGCGGAGTCATGGACCTTCCCCTCGTTCTTTTTACGCTCCTCCCACCAGACGCTTACATCCCCGGAGGTCTTCAGGTCCTTGTCCCCGAATACATGGGGATGCCTGTTGATCATCTTCTGCGCGATCCCGTCGACAACATCATTAATATCGAACCGCCCCTCTTCCTTTGCCAATTGGCTTTGAAGGACTATCTGAAACAGAAGGTCGCCGAGTTCTTCCTTGATCCCTTCAGGATCATTCTCGTCAAAGGCGTCAATGACCTCATGAAGTTCCTCAACAAGAAACGGCTTGAGGGTTTCCACGGTCTGCTCCCTGTCCCAGGGACAGCCGTCAGGGGCGCGAAGCCTTGCGGCAATACTTACTAATTCATCAAAATTCATCACCAGAGTATATCAGATTTATAAAGAATGTTGCGGGGTGTATCTGGTATAATCATCCTCGATTCCGGAGGTAAACATTATGCAAAAAACGATCACCTATTTTGAAAAACCGGGCGCGGAAAATACAGAGCGATGCTTTGAGATCGTTAACAGCGCTGTCACCGAATTTAATTACAAACACATCGTTGTTGCCTCGACCAACGGCGATACCGGACAGCTTTTCGCGGAAGGTTTGAAAGATAAAAATATCAATCTGGTTGTTGTCACCCACTCGCACGGCTTCAAAGAACCAAACAGTATTGAGTTCACGCAGGAGGCGAGGGGGAGAATCATTGCGGCAGGCGCAAAGATATACACAGGGACAATGATTACCCACAGCCTTGAGGCTGCACTGGCCAAGCAATTCAGCGGCGTCTACCCCACCCTCCTCGTCGCGCAAACTCTCCGGAGGTTTGGAGAAGGCATAAAAGTGTGTTGCGAAATTGTCATGATGGCTGCCGACGCCGGGCTTATTCCCGAAGGTGAAGAAGCAATCGCGGTAGCGGGCACAGGCCGAGGCGCGGACGCGGTAGTTGTAATCAGGTCAGCAACATCGAAAAGATTTTTGAATTTAAAAATCCTTGAGATTCTCGCTAAACCCCGGGGATAAAGAGAGTTCCGTTGAGGATTTTTACACTATCTGCGTAAAAATCATAAAAAAATTGCGCTTTTGTCACAGGTTTTTGCCATTCTGACATAATTTGTCATAATATATAATTTTGTAACCCCCTGTTTTTCAATCTTTCCAAATATAGGCACGCCATTTGCAGATACATTGTCAATTCTTTTTTAGGATTAAAATTTAATACCGGGGTAGGATGTGGATCATATTTATTTTAGCTCCACACAACATTTTCACTATTTCAATTTCTTAATCATCGTCAAATCCTCCATTTATGTTTTTCTGGTGGCAGGGGTAATTGGCGCCGCATACGCTGTAATTGAAACTTTTTATAAGAATAATTACAGCGGTAAATATGTTGTGTTAGTTACCCGACGTGCTTGTGCTAGCCCTACCCCGGGTTTAGTTCAAAAATTAAAACAAGCAGCCGGAAGCTCCAACGCTATTTATCGTGGAACATCCAATCTATCCCCTGCCGCCCCCACTTACTATTGGTCATATTATCCGCAACTGCTGACACAAGACCTTGTTCCAATCAAGCATTCAACTTTTGCAAATACAGTCGACTCAATTTACGAGGGGTCTCTTTAAGGCTTATGAAAAAGGAAAAGTTCAACATGGTTCAACATGAAATTAAGGAACAAAGATCCAGGTCTTTCCGGCTGATGATGTCCGGCATTTATTCTCTGGTGTTTTTATGCGTAATGTTTTTATCATCAGTGACCGCAAGCGCTGCCACTTATTATGTGCAGCCTGACAATACGACAAATATTGGCATAGACGGGACCTGTAACGTTGCTTCAGGTCAGGTTACCACAGCCCCTACAGTGAGGACTACATTTGACGCGGTTGGTAATGGAGCTACCGGCTCAAGCTACCGTCCAACAACCGGCATGTCGAACGGGACATGGACTGTGATGATGAAGGTATACGGGCCGGTATATTCGGGCAATGCTATTGATATTTCCGCAGTGACCGCAGCCAACTTTTCGATACGTGGTTACAACGCAACAGACCAATGGACATTCCATCTTTATGATTACGATCCCGCGGGAGCTGCAGGGAATAAGACACTGGTAGCAACCTCCCAGACGATCACTTCTGGAACAGGCGGCACTGTGGCCGTCAATCCTACTTATACGATCAACGGTACCGGACGGGTCCAGCAGAATCATAGACTGCTGCTTGAAATAGCGTACAGACCCGGTGGAACTACATATACTCCGCGCATCTATTACGATACAACAGGGGCGACTACTGAGAGTTATGTTGCCGTAACTGAAACGCCGGTAGCGTCGGGCGATACATTAACTGCTTCCGGCAATACAGCAATTGCCGCAGTTAATCCCACTGACGGGACAACCGGAGTTCTTATGCAGCGTTTTCAGGTCGCCAGCAATAATGCTCAGAACGGCCAGATTGAACTCACATCTCTGAATCTTACCGATAACGGAAATGCGACAAGCATACAGGATGCAAAAGTATACATTTCAACAACAAGCTCGACAACCCTTCCGGTTGGCGCAGTATTAATCGGAAACACTGGCGTATGGAACGGCGCGGCTACCGTTGTAACTCTAAATGGCGGAACAGCGGCTGACCGTACAGTATCAACCGGGACGCCGAAATTTATTTACATCGTTTACGACCTCGCAGCCGGACAAACAGGAAACACCATTCAATCGAGCGTAACAGGTGTAGGCGTAGCCGCTCCCGATACCGGCGCAGGAAATGTCGGCACATCTAATCTCCTGACAATCCAACCCTGTTCCGACCCAACGTCTTCAACAATTACAATCTCCGCTTCTCAAACTGCATACGGTGATCCTTATGATGTAAGCGGAATGTATTCGACAACAGGCAATGTGGGATCATTTCAATACAAAGTTACAACTGTCGGTACGGGGCCATCAACAGTCTCTGCATTGAATGCATGGACTGCAACACCGCAGTTAACAGGAACTACAGGGAACTTGTCCGGCACATTTTCAATTTCTGCCGGGACAAACCGTTTGTTGGTAGTTGCAGTTGACTCTCAAGACACCGGAGGGGCAACCGGACAAACTTTCAGTGCTACCTATGGCGGCAGGGCATTGACACAGGCGGTTATTGAAAACAGTAACAGACGGCAGACCTGGATCGGGTATCTCAGAGAGGCGGACATCGCTGCCCGCACCGGCGATACGCTTGCCGTAACAATCACCGGGACACATACTAACGTTTCTGCCTTTATCGCCAGCTATACCGGCGTTGACCAGACAACCCCGATAGGAGGGTCAGGCGGTATTTATGGAAACAACTCGGCAGCCAGCTACCAGTTCCCTGCGGCAATAACTGTCAGTGCCGGAGGCTATGGAATTTACACATGGTCGAGCAATCAAACGCATTCAAGCGATACCGAAACTTATACCGAACATTCAGATTATTTAAATGGACTCCAGATGGGCGTATCATCTAAAGCTTTTGCCTCAGCGGGCACTACACAGCCTAATGTAACTTACGCTGCAACAGCACGCGTATCACAATCTATTATAGTCCTTCAGCCTGCAGCGAGCACGGTGACGACTTGTACTGACTGGACATCCAGTTCCCTTATTCCCGCATCAACGGCAGGAGGTTCACTCTGCGGAAATTACACTAACGGCAACTCATACACCCTTGATGTAAGAGGAACAGATCCTGACTGCGGGACCTCAATAACAACTACGGCAGCAAACTTCACCTGGAATTCAGACGGCACAGCGCCTTCGATAACGGCATTTACAGCCACATCGCCTTCAACGAGTCTTAATATTCCTATAGCAACATTCACAGCATCGGATAACATCTCAGTAACGGGTTACAAGATAACGGCATCAGCAACACCTCCTCTTGCGGGAGACGCAGGATGGACAGCCACAGCGCCTTCAACATTCACGGTCGCTTCAGATGGAACATACGCACTTTATCCGTGGGCAAAAGACGCGGCAGGCAATGTATCGGCAGTGTTTGCAACGCCAAGAACCGTTGTGGTCGACACAACCGCACCGGCAGTAAGCTCAACCATCCCGACAAACGGCGCAAACGGCGTAGCTTTGAACAGCGGCGTAACGATCAACTGGTCGGAGAATGTGAATTGCACGACAGTAAACACAACGAATATCACATCTACAAGTCCGGGATGGACACTTTCAACCTGTTCAGCTAATCAGGCGGTGTTTACGACAAGCGGACAGGCTTACTCAACGACATATTCGGTGACAGTAACAACCGCAGTTACGGATACAAACGGCAACCCTATGGCTGCAAATTATTCTTTCTCATACACGACGATCTCCGCGCCTGACCTCACTGCCCCTTCATCTTCAGTGACAACACCTGCAAATGGAGAAGTGATCAACAGCGCGTCAGCGAATCCTTTTACAATCAGCGGTTCAGCAACTGACAATGTTGCTGTCTCAGGCATAGAGGTATCAACAAACGGCGGCACAACATGGGCGGCGGCAACCTGTACAGGATGTCCCGGAGCAAATGTAACATGGACATATTCATGGACACTCCCCGCGGATGGAAGCTACAACATCAGGAGCCGCGCAACTGATTCATCAATCAATGTTGAAACACCCGGCGCGGGAAACACTGTAACAATTGACAGAACAGCGCCTTCAGTAAGTTCAACGATTCCCTCAAACGGAGCAACCGGCGTAGTTGCAAACAGCAGCGTAACTATTACCTGGAGTGAAAATGTAAATTGCGCAACGGTGACCACGATAAACATAACATCAACAAGTCCTGGCTGGACACTTTCAACCTGTTCAGCTAATCAGGCTGTATTTACTACAAGCGGACAAGGCAGCGCAGCGACTTACAGTGTTACAGTTACCACGGGCGTAAGAGATGCCAATAATAACCCGATGGCGGCAAACTATTCATTCTCATACACAACGGTTGACACCACAGCGCCGTCATCAACTATAACCTCGCCTACAAACGGTGTGACATTAAACAGCGCTTCGGCAAATCCATACACCATAAGCGGTTCAGCTGCAGACAATGTTGCTGTACAAGGAATCGAGGTATCAACAAACGGAGGGACATCATGGGCAACAGCAATCTGTACAGGATGTCCCGGTGCAAACGTTACATGGACCTACAGTTGGACACTTCCCGCGGATGGAAGCTACAACATCAGGAGCCGTGCTACAGATACATTGAATATTGTTGAAACACCGGGAGCAGGAAACACTGTAACAATTGACACAACCGCTCCATCAGCAAGCTCGACAATTCCTGCAAACGGAGCAACGGGCGTAGTTGCAAACAGCAGCGTAACGATCAACTGGTCTGAGAATGTAAACTGCGCAACGATCAACGCAACAAACGTTACATCAACCAGTCCCGGATGGACATTCTCTTCATGCGCTAGCAATCAGGCCGTATTCACCACAAGCGGGCAGGCAAGTGTAACAACCTATTCTGTAACAGTATCAATAGCAGTAACAGACGCTAACGGAAACGCAATGGCAGCGCCCTATGCGTTCTCATATACAACCGCGGACGCAGGAGCGCCTTCATCAGCAATAACAAGTCCTGCAAACGGTGCAATCTTAAATAGCGCTTCACCAACTCCGGTTACAATAAGCGGTTCAGCGACTGACAATGCGGCAGTGACAGGCATTGAGGTTTCAACAAACGGCGGCACAACATGGAATGCGGCAACGTGTACAGGCTGCCCGGGCGCAAACGTCACATGGACATATTCATGGACTCTGCCTGCTGACGGAAGCTATACGATCAGGAGCCGCGCAACGGATTCATCAAGCAATGTTGAGACACCGGGGACGGGCAATACAGTTTCAATTGACAGGACCGCCCCGTCGGTAAGTTCAACATTACCAGCCAACGGAGCGACCGGCGTAGCATTAAACAGCAGCGTGACAATCACATGGTCTGAGAATGTAGACTGCGCAACTGTCAATTCAACGAATATCACGATCAGCGGCGGCGGGTTTGCGCTTTCAACATGTTCAACTAATCAGGCAGTATTTACCACAAGCGGACAGGCCGGATTAACAACATATACAGTAACTGCTTCATCATCTGTAACAGACGCAAACGGCAACCCGATGTCTGCACCCTACCCTTTCTCATACACAACGGCTGACGTGACATCACCCTCGGTTACCGCTTTTACAGCGACAACGCCTTCAACAAGTCTTAACATCCCGGTCACATCATTCACTGCAAGCGACAACGCTGGAGTAACAGGATACAAGATAACAACATCAGCAACTCCTCCTCTGGCAGGAGACGCAGGATGGACAGCAATAGCTCCATCAACGTTCACAGTAGCGTCTGACGGAACATACGCCTTATATCCGTGGGCAAAAGACGCGGCAGGGAATGTGTCGGCAGTATTTGCAACGCCAGGGACAGTTGTTGTAGACACAACCGCCCCAGCAGTAAGCTCGACAATTCCTGCAAACAGCGCAACCGGCGTAGCATTAAACAGCAGCGTAACCATCACATGGTCTGAAAATGTAAACTGCGCCACGGTCAATACCTTAAATATTACGTCTACCAGTCCTGGGTGGACACTTTCAACGTGTTCAGGAAATCAGGCGGTATTTACCACGAGCGGACAGGCCAATATAACCTTATATTCAGCAACCGTAACAACAGGGGTAACGGATGCAAACGGCAACGCGATGTCCTTAAACTATTCTTTCTCTTACACAACTGCGGACGCCAGCGCCCCTTCATCAGCGATAACAAGTCCTGCAAACGGTGCAATTTTAAACAGCGCATCATCCAATCCATTTACAATCAGCGGTTCAGCGACTGACAATGCGGCAGTAACAGGCATTGAGGTTTCAACAAATGGCGGCACAACATGGAATGCGGCAACTTGCACAGGTTGTCCGGGAGCAAACGTCACATGGACGTATTCATGGACTCTGCCTGCTGATGGAAGCTATACGATCAAGAGCCGCGCAACAGACTCATCAAGCAATGTTGAGACACCCGGTACAGGCAACACAGTTTCAATTGACAGGACCGCTCCGGCAGTAAGCTCGACATTACCAGCCAATGGAGCAACAGGCGTAGCATTAAACAGCAGTGTGACAATCACATGGCCAGAGAATGTAGATTGCGCGACTGTCAACACTATTAATATTACATCTACAAGTCCTGGCTGGACATTATCAACCTGCTTAAACAATCAGGCGGTATTCACAACAAGCGGTCAAATTAATGCGACCGCGTATTCCGTTACAGTCACAACGGCAGTAAGAGATGCCAATAGCAACCCGATGGCATCAAATTATTCGTTCTCATATACAACAGTTGATACGGCAGCGCCGTCGTCAACAGTCACAGTACCTGCAAACGGAGCGGCATTAAACAGCGCGGCTGCAAATCCGTTTACCGTAAGCGGTTCAGCAACTGACAATGTAGCTGTATCGGGAATCGAGGTATCAACGAACGGCGGCACTACATGGAATGCGGCAACCTGTACAGGATGTCCGGGGGCAAACGTGACATGGACGTACAGTTGGACACTACCCGCTGACGGAAGCTATACGATCAGGAGCCGCGCAACTGATTCATCAATCAATGTTGAAACTCCCGGCGCAGGCAATACAGTTTCAATTGATAGAACAGCCCCAACAGTAAGCTCGACAATTCCTGCAAACGGAGCAACCGGCGTAGCTGCAAACAGCAGCGTAACAATCACATGGTCTGAGAATGTAAACTGCACGACTGTGACCACGCTAAACATAACGTCAACAAGTCCCGGCTGGACACTTTCAACCTGCTCAGCTAATCAGGCAGTATTTACCACGAGCGGACAAGGCAGCGCAACAACTTACAATGTTACAGTGACTACAGGAGTAAACGATGCCAATAACAACCCGATGGCTGCTAACTATTCATTCTCGTATACAACGACAGACACAACCTCACCCTCGGTAACGGCATTTACAGCAACAACGCCTTCAACAAGCCTTAATATCCCGGTCGCATCATTTACTGCAAATGACAATGCCGGAGTAACAGGATACAAGATAACCACATCAGCAACCCCTCCTCTATCAGGTGATGCAGGATGGACGGGAACGGCACCCTCAACATTCACGGTAGCGTCTGACGGAACTTATACTTTATATCCCTGGGCAAAGGATGCTTCTGGAAACGTGTCCGCGGTATTCGCGACACCTGTTACCGTTGCAGTCGACACAACCGCTCCGGCGGTGAGCTCGACAATTCCTGCAAACGGGGCAACCGGCATAACATTAAACAGCAATGTGACAATAACCTGGTCGGAGAACATTGACTGCGCGACAGTGAACACAATTAATATCACATCAACCAGCCCGGGCTGGACGCTTTCAACGTGTTCAACCAATCAGGCCGTATTTACCACAAGCGGCCAGGCAAGCATCACAACATACTCAGTAACAGCGACAACCGGAGTAAAAGATACAGCAGGCAATGCAATGGCTTTAAACTATTCTTTCTCATTCACAACCGCGGACGCGGGAGCGCCTTCATCAGTAATTACAAATCCTGCAAACGGTGCAATTTTAAATAGCGCATCATCAGATCCTTATACAATAAGCGGTTCAGCGACTGACAATGCGGCAGTAACAGGCATTGAGGTATCAACAAACGGCGGCACAACATGGAATGCGGCAACGTGTACAGGTTGTCCGGGAGCAAACGTAACATGGACGTACAGTTGGACACTTCCCGCTGACGGAAGCTACACGATCAGGAGCCGTGCAACCGATTCATCAAGCAACATCGAAACACCGGGAGCAGGCAATGCTGTTACGGTAGACAGGACAGCGCCTGCAGTAAGTTCGACAGTGCCTGTAAACGGAGCGACCGGAGCGGCATTAAACAGCAATGTAACGATCACATGGGCTGAGAATGTAAGTTGCTCAACAGTAAATACAGTCAACATAACGTCAACCAGCCCCGGATGGACGCTTTCAACGTGCAGCGGAAATCAGGCTGTGTTTACAACGAGCGGGCAGAGCGGCTCAACAGCATATTCGGTGACAATCACCACTGCGGTCACAGATGCAAACAGTAACCCGATGCCTGTGAATTATTCTTTCTCCTATACTACGGCTGATACCTCCAAACCCACGTCAACCATTACTTCACCTGCAAACGGAGCTATACTTAATAGTGCATCCGCAAATCCGTTTACGATAAGCGGTTCCGCAACTGACAACACAGCGGTGTCGGGCATTGAGGTTTCAACAAACGGCGGGGCCACATGGAATGCGGCAACGTGCGCTGGCTGTCCGGGGGCAAATGTAACATGGACCTATTCATGGACACTTCCTGCGGACGGCAGCTATAACTTAAAGAGCCGCGCGACAGATTCATCAAATAATGTCGAGACCCTGGGAGCTGGAAATACTGTGACTATAGACAGGACAGCCCCAGCGGTAAGCTCTACAATTCCTGCAAACGGAGCAACAGGAGTTGCAGTAAACAGCAATGTAACGATCACATGGTCTGAAAATGTAAACTGTGCCACAGTCAACACCTTAAATATTACATCTACCAGTCCGGGCTGGACACTTTCAACGTGTGCAGGGAACCAGGCTGTATTTACCACAAGCACACAGGCCGGTCTGACAGCATATTCAGTGACCGTAACAACAGGCGTCACGGATGCAAACGGCAATACGATGACAGCCATCTATTCCTTCTCATATACAACAGGCGACGTCGGTATACCTGCATCAACCATTACAGCGCCTGTAAACGGGGCGACGATCAACAGCGCCTCGGCAAATCCATACACAATAAACGGAAGCGCGACAGATAACATCGCGGTATCAGGCATTGAGGTTTCGACAAACGGAGGCGCTACATGGAATGCGGCAACATGCACAGGCTGTCCCGGAGCTAACGTAACATGGTCATACAGTTGGACACTCCCCGCAGACGGCAGTTATACGATAAGAAGCCGCGCAACCGACTCATCGAGCAACGTTGAAACACCGGCAGCAGGCAATACTGTAACCATAGACAGGACTGCCCCAACGGTAAGTTCAACAGTTCCTGTTAATGGGGCGACAAATATTTCATTAAACAGCAGCGTGACGATCAACTGGTCTGAGAATGTAAACTGCGCAACAGTCAACACCACAAACGTAACAATAAGCGGCGGAGGCTGGACACTTTCAACATGTTCCGGCAATCAGGCCGTATTTACCACAAGCGCACAGGCAAGCTCAACAACTTACACAGTAACGGCAACAACGGGGGTAAGCGATTCAGCAGGCAACCCAATGTCTGCCAACTATTTATTCTCATACACAACTTCTGACGTGACTTCTCCTGCGGTAACGTCTTTTACTGCCACATCACCAACAACGAGTTTGAATATCCCGGTCACGGCATTTACTGCATCAGATAACGTAAGCGTAACCGGATTCAAGATAACCACATCTGCAACCCCTCCATTGGCAGGTGACGCGGGGTGGACGGCAATAGCCCCTTCAACATTCACCGTAGCATCTGACGGAACTTATACTTTATATCCCTGGGCAAAGGATGCGGCTGGCAATGTGTCGGCAGTATTTGCGACACCGAGGACGGTAATAGTTGACACAACTGCTCCATCTGTAAGTTCAACCATACCGGCAAACGGGGCATCTTCCATATCATTGGACAGCAATGTAACGATCAACTGGAATGAGAACGTTGATTGCGCGACAGTTACTACGGCAAACGTTACGATCAGCCCGGCTGTAGGATGGGTAAGGACCTCATGCAGCGGCAGCCAGGCAGTATTCACTCCAAGCGGACAGGCAGGATTAACAGCATATTCAGTGACAGTGACAACAGGAGTAAGAGACGCGGCAGGCAATGCAATGTCAGTCAATTATTCATTCTCATATACAACAGGCGATGTCGGTATCCCTGCATCAACCATTACATCACCTGCAAACGGGGCGACGATCAACAGCGCCTCGGCAAATCCATACACAATAAGCGGCAGCGCGACAGATAACATCGCGGTGTCAGGCATAGAGGTCTCGACAAACGGCGGCACGACATGGAATGCGGCGACATGCACCGGCTGTCCCGGAGCTAACGTAACATGGACATACAGTTGGACACTTCCCGCGGACGGCAGTTATACGATAAGAAGCCGTGCAACCGACTCATCAAGCAACGTTGAAACACCGGCAGCAGGCAATACGCTAACCATAGACAGGACTGCCCCGACTGTAAGTTCAACAGCGCCTGTAAACGGTACAACTAATATCACATTAAACAGCAATGTAACGGTCAACTGGAGCGAAAACGTTGACTGTGTAACTGTATCGACATCTACAGTAACGATCAGCCCGGCGGTCGGCTGGACAAGGACATCGTGCAGCGCAAACCAGGCTGTGTTCAGCCCAAGCGGTCAGGCAAGCGTTACGACATATACAGTTACGATAAGCACAGGAGTTGCAGACGCAAACGGCAACCCTATGGCTGCCAATTACTTATTCTCTTATACAACTGCTGACGCGGCAGTCCCGACAGTGACCGCGTTTTAGTAGTTGACACAACTGCTCCTTCAGTGACCAGCACGGTACCTGCAAACGGAGCAACAGGCGTAGCGGTAAACAGCAACGTGACGATCACGTGGAGCGAAAATATAAATTGCGCAACAGTCAACACAATAAACATCACATCAACAAGTCCGGGCTGGACCCTTTCAACATGCTCAAACAATCAAGCGGTATTTACAACAAGCGGGCAAACCGGATCAACGGCATATTCCGTGACTGTGACCACGGCAGTAAGAGATACGGCAGGCAATGCGCTGTCAGTCAATTACTCATTTTCATATACAACCGGTGATGTCGGCATTCCTGCATCAAGTATAACCACACCGGCAAATGGAGCGGTCATCAACAGTGCAGCGGCAAATCCTTTTACAATAAGCGGTGCGGCAACCGATAACATTGCGGTATCCAGTATCGAAGTTTCGACTAATGGTGGAACAACATGGAACGCGGCAACTTGCACCGGATGTCCCGGAGCAAATGTGACATGGACATATTCATGGACGCTGCCTGCGGACGGAAGTTACACATTAAAGAGCCGCGCCCTCGACACATCAAGCAATGTTGAGACACCGGGAGCAGGAAATACAATTACAATTGACAGGACCGCTCCTTCAGTAAGTTCAACGATACCGGCAAACAGCGCGACTTCCGTAGCGCTCAACAGCGCTGTAACGATCACATGGAATGAGAATGTGAACTGCGCAACAGTCAACACCACAAATGTAACAATAAGCGGCGGCGGCTGGACACTTTCAACATGCGCAAACAATCAGGCAGTATTCACCACAAACGGACAGGCGGGTCTGACCATCTATTCCGTAACAGTGACAACCGGCGTGATGGATGTGAACAATAACCCGATGACCGCGAATTATTCATTTTCATATACAACTGCTGACGCGGCAGTCCCAACAGTGACCGCTTTTACAGCGACATCGCCTTCAACGAGCCTGAACATCCCGGTTTCATTATTTACGGCTTCCGACAATGTTGGAGTTACAGGATTTAAGATAACCACATCGGCAACGCCTCCATTGGCAGGTGACACCGGATGGACGTCAATAGCTCCTTCGACATTTACAGTAGGATCTGACGGAACTTATACACTTTATCCATGGGCAAAGGACGCGGCAGGCAATGTCTCCGCAGTATTTGCCACACCGAGAACAGTTGTAGTTGACACCACAGCCCCGTCAGTGATCAGCACGGTCCCTGCGAATGGATTAACAGGGGTAGCATTAAACAACACTGTAACGGTCAACTGGAATGAACCCGTTGACTGCGCAACAGTCACTACGGCAACAGTGACGATCAGCCCTGCAGTTGGATGGACAAGGACCTCATGCAGCGGCGCTCAGGCAGTATTCACCCCGAGCGGACAGGCAAGCGTCACAAGTTATACAGTAACCGTAAGCACAGGAATAAGAGACGCAAACGGCAACGCCATGACAGCAAACTACTTGTTCTCATATACAACTGCAGATGCCGGTATTCCAGCTTCATCAATTACTTCACCGGCAAATGGATCAACATTAAACAGCGCATCAGCAAACCCGTACACAATCAGCGGCGCTGCAACAGATAACGTTTCTGTAACCGGCATCGAGGTATCAACAAACGGAGGCACTACATGGAATGCGGCAACATGCACAGGATGCCCCGGAGCGAACGTAACATGGACTTATGCATGGACACTTCCTGCGGATGGAAGCTACACGATCAGGAGCCGCGCGACAGATTCATCAAGCAACGTTGAAACACCTGGCGCAGGCAATACCGTATCAATAGACAGGACCTCTCCAGCGGTAAGCAGCACAATACCGGTTAACGGAGCAGCGAGTATAAATCTTAACAACCCCGTAACGATTAACTGGGGCGAGACCATTGACTGCGCGACAGTCACGAACACAACTGTGACCATCAGTCCGGCAGTTGGATGGACCAGGTCATCATGCAGCGGCAGTCAGGCAATATTCACGCCAAGCGGTCAGGCAAGCGTTACGACATATACAGTTACGATAAGCACAGGAGTTGCAGACGCAAACGGCAACCCTATGGCTGCCAATTACTTATTCTCTTATACAACTGCTGACGCGGCAGTCCCGACAGTGACCGCGTTTACCAGCACGGTACCGGCAAACGGAGCAACAGGCGTAGCATTAAACAGCACAGTAACCGTCAACTGGAATGAACCAGTTGACTGCGCAACAGTCACTACCACAAGTGTAACGATAAGCCCAGTGGTAGGATGGACAAGGACCTCATGCAGCGGCGGTCAGGCAGTATTCACGCCAAGCGGGCAGGCAAGCATCACAAGTTACACAGTAACAGTGAACACAGGAATAAGAGACGCAAACGGCAACGCAATGGCAGCAAACTACTTGTTCTCATACACAACGGCTGACGTGATAGCCCCGTCGTCAACAATAACCGCGCCTTCAAACGGTACAATTATAAACAGCGCCTCACCGAATCCTTATGCAATCAGCGGCGCTGCAACAGACAACGTTTCTGTAACCGGCATCGAGGTATCGACAAACGGAGGCACTACCTGGAATGCGGCAACGTGCACCGGATGTCCCGGAACAAACGTAACATGGACCTATTCATGGACGCTCCCTGCTGACGGAAGCTACAATATAAGGAGCCGCGCTAAAGACGCCTCAAACAATACTGAGACCCCGGCTCCGGGCAACACTGTGACAGTCGACAGGACCGCTCCCTCAGTCAGCAGCACAAATCCCGCAAACGGCGCAACCGGCGTAGCGCTAAACAGCAACGTAACCGTCATATGGTCTGAAAATGTAAACTGCTCAACTGTCAACACCACAAATATCACTATCAATGCGGGCGGCTGGATACTTTCAACATGTTCAAACAACCAGGCAATATTTACAACAAACGGGCAGGCCGGGATGACTGCTTACTCCGTAACGGTAACAACGGGAGTTACGGATGCAAACGGCAATCCGATGTCGGCCATTTACTCATTCTCATATACGACAGCTGATGTTACGCCTGCTGCATCAGCGATAACATCACCTGCAAACGGCGCAATCATAAACAGCACCTCACCGAATCCTTATACAATCAGCGGCTCCGCAAGCGACAACGTTGCAGTGCAGGGCATTGAGGTATCAACAAACGGCGGCGCAACCTGGAACCCGGCGACATGCACCGGATGTCCCGGAGCAAACGTTACATGGACATACAGTTGGACACTTCCCGCTGACGGAAGCTACAACATCAGGAGCCGTGCAAGGGATGCTTCAAATAATACCGAGACACCCGGCGCAGGCAACAGTGTAACAATCGACAGGACCGCCCCCTCGGTCAACAGCACAGTGCCTGTTAACGGAGCTATCGATGTAATAATAAACAGCAACGTAACGATAACCTGGAGCGAAAATGTAAACTGCGCGACCGTCAACACAATAAATATCACATCGACAAGTTCGGGTTGGGCATTGTTGACCTGCGGAGCGAACCAGGCGATATTTACAGCAAGCTCCCAGGCGTATTCAACAACATATTCGGTAACAGTGACTACGGGAGTAACGGACACCACGGGAAATTCAATTACAGCTAATTACCTGTTCTCGTATACTACTGAGGCCATGCCCAATAACCCTCCCTCAAACCCCACGGGACTTACGCAGTACAAAACCGATGAAGTTACCACTATCGGCCAGGGCAAATGGAGCAATGAAACTACAGTAGTAATGAAGGCGGCTGTTTCGGATCCCAATGGTGACACTGTTCAGTTTGAGGTTGAAATACAGCCCAGTGCATCTGCTTTCACCGGCACGCCTAATTGCACAAGCGGCCCTGCCGTAGCCAGCGGCGGCACAGCACAAGCAACCTGCGGCGGCCTTTTAAACAGCGCCCAGTACAAATGGCAGGCGCGCACGATAGATGCTTATGGTCTTACAAGCGGCTGGGTACAGTTCGGGACAAGCGACCCGGATTTCGGAGTTGATACAGTGGCCCCGACCTACATATGGAATACTCCAGCAGCAGGTACATATTACAAGAACGGCAGCCCTATAAACGTTGATGTAACCGTCACCGAGGCTGGAGGCTCAGGCATACTTAACGGAACAGACTGCACTGCTGCGATAGACGGCTCTGCTGCAAGTTTTTCCGGCATCGTAATGTATTCGCCGATAACCGGAAAATGTACCGGCACTCTTACAGTTAACAATCCGTCAGGCCTTATTAACGGCGCGCATAATCTCACGGTACAAGTCCCCGATACCGCAGGCAACAGCGTACAGAGCGCTGCGCGTTTAATTAACATTGACAACACCCTGCCGTCATCGGCAGTTATAACACCTGCAAACGGGACAATGCTAAACACAGGTTCCCCTAACCCATATACGGTAAACGGCACAGCATCTGACAATGCGGTTGTTTCAGGTATTGAAGTATCAACTAACGGAGGAACTACCTGGGTAGCAGCGGCATGCACAGGATGCCCGGGAGCAAACGTGACATGGGCGTATAGTTGGACGCTTCCTGCTGACGGAAGTTACAACATCAAAAGCCGGGCAAAAGACAGCGCGAATAATACAGAGACCCCGGGAACAGGCGTCACGGTAACCGTAGACAGGACAGTGCCTTCTGTCAGCACAACCTCACCTTCAAACGGTGCATCGGGAACGGCATTAAACGGCAGTGTGACTATCTCCTGGACGGAAAATGTTAATTGTACAACGGTCAGCGCCTCCAGCATAACCATAAGCTCTGGAGGCTGGGCTCTTTCATCGTGTTCAGGCACCCAGGCGGTATTCACGACAAGCGGACAAGCGAATCTGACATCATATACTATTACCGTTTCTACAGCGGTAAAAGACCCCGCAGGTAATTCAATGGCAGCAAATTATGTATTCTCATTTTCCACTGCTGCAATGAGCCTCCCGACCCTGACTTATCCGGCAGCGCCTTATGATAATGGGGTAGACCCCGACACAGGAAATACGAGAAACACATTCACATTTGCAATTGTTTATACGGACCTTGAAAATGACGCGCCTGCTGCAGGTTATCCAAAGATTTATATCGGAGACAATGACGGATACTTCAGCTATGCAATGATCGAGGGAAATCCGGCAGACACCAATTATACCGACGGCAAAATTTATTCATTTACAACCGGCCTCGGGGCCGCCCAGGATTTGAGATTTTACTTCAAAGTACAGGCGGCAACCGGCGATACCACGGCAGTACAACTCCCGTCAGGCGTCTCAGCATATAATGTGGGGCCGGCCGTATATCTGCTGAGTGGTTACAACTTGGCAGGCGTTCCGAAAAATATAGCGAGCGGCTCATGGACATACACCTCCGTGCTCGGAGACGATTCAGGATACCAGCTGTGTTACAAGTGGGATTCTACCGGACTTGATACGGTAAGCGGAACTCAAGGCTCATGGATCAACAACACCTCAGGAATGGTGCAAACCGGAGCAAGCTATTACATCTGGTCAACCGACACGCTGAGAAGAGTTGACGAACCGGCAGGAGTTGTTAATGATCCGAGGGCTTATATTGACATTGCTCTTGATGCTAATGGCGGATGGACTGCGATCACAAATCCTTACAATGCTATAATTAAACTTCAGGATGTAAAGGTTGTAAGAGGCGCGATGGAATATACCTATACTCAGGCGGTGATAAACGGCTGGGTATCCAACTCTATATATGAATGGGAAGGCGACGGTCCCGGATGGTCCTTCAAGGCATTTAATGACAATCCTCCGGCTACCTTGGAGCCGTGGATGGGTTACTTTATTTACGTCTATGATACGAATTCAACAAAACTGAGGATATACGCACCGGCCCCATAAATTAAAGAGGTTTATTGATATGACGATAACTATTGTTATACAAAACAAAATGCGAAACGTTAAAACAATATTTTCAGTTTGCTTTTTAGCCGTGGTCTTATTCTGCGCTTTATTAATTTTACCTTCAGAGACAAAGGCTGCTGCTAACTGGCAGGTAACATTATGGGTAAAAGCCGGGGCCGCCGATAACCGCCTTGTCCTTGGGGCAGATGATACAGCAACAGACGGGTATGACAGTATCTGGGATACATATGCCCTTTTAGGAGGAGGACTGGAAGCATATTTTTCACATCCCGAATGGAATATAATCCATGATGTGTTCCAAAGGGACATACGTTCTCATACTCCTGGAGCCTCCAAGACATGGTCTTTTGTCGTTAATTCAACACTTGCCGATACTAATTTCACAATTACCTGGGATGCTTCAACTGTCCCTGCTAATTATCCTTTGTCCTTCTTTGATAGCACCGCAGGACAGAACGCGGATATGCACTCAACCGGCTTTTATAATTTCGCTTATTCAGGGACCAGGACATTTCAGGTAACCGTTACAGAATGTAATCTTCCTGTAAGAATTGCAGGCGCAATCCCGAACTATTTCTCCACGCTCCAGGCCGCTTATAACGCCGCTGCAGATGGAGATACAATACAGATCATGACCACAACTCTTACTGAAGCTATAGACATGAACCTCAACAAATCGGTAGTCTTGGATGGTGGTTACAATTGCGATTTCACAACAAATACAGGTACGACTATACTTATTGGAACAATGACTATAAGCAACGGAACAGTAACAATCGGGAACCTTATATTACAGTAGCAAAAAAAACCAATTTGATCGTTTTAAGCTAAGGAATAGGCTGATAATTGATATATTAAGCAAAAAGGAGGAGACGATGAAGAAGACGATGTTAATATTAATGGCAGGGTTGTTACTAATTGGAGTGAATGTATATGCAGCGGGGGACTTAACAGTAAGCGGCAAGCTGGGAGTAGGGACGTCAAGCCCGGCCAATAATTTAGAAGTTGTCGGCACGACGAAGTTTACAAACAATACGGGGACTGATCTTATTTTCAATCCGGCCGCGTTCAACAAGCTCTCCGCAACAACCACTAACAATTTCGGGATGAATATT